>BQIW01000071.1 GCA_021604105.1 Nitrospirales bacterium
GATCGGCTGTTTTTTTGATGATCCGGTCCATCGGGTGCTCGGCGTGCATCCTCAAACCAAGTGGCAATCGCTTTATCATTTCACTGTCGGCGGTCCACTGGACGATGGTCGTCTCACGACGTTGCCACCCTACGGCCCTCACGTCACCTAAGCCTCAATGACCCCAAAAACTCCGAACCCTTTACCCAGAGTGTTTTTTGAACGGCCGACGTTGAAAGTTGCGCCAGAATTGTTGGGAAAGGTGCTGATCAAACAAACAGACAACGTGATCATCCAGGCCAAAATTGTGGATGCGGAAGCCTACGTGGGACCGGAGGATCGGGCCTGCCATGCCTCCAAAGGCCGGACGAAACGGACAGAAATCATGTTTGGCCCGGCTGGCTTCACCTATGTGTATCTGATTTATGGAATGTACCACTGTCTCAATATCGTGACGGAACAGGAGGAATATCCTGCCGCAATCTTGATTCGAGGACTGGAGATTTTGGGAGAAGATCATTCGCCGGGTTTGCCAAGACGCATCGACGGTCCCGGCCGGGTCTGCCGATTTTTAGAAATTGATCGCACGCACAATGGACTGGATGCCACAGTCGGCACCACACTTTGGATCGAAGATCACGGTCTGACGGTTTCGTCAAAACGGATTCAGACTCTGCCTCGAATTGGCGTGGACTATGCAGGAGATTGGGCAAAGAAATTGTGGCGGTTCTGTCTGCCAGCTTCCACTCCATCAAAGACCCGTCGGATCACCCCGAAGTAAATCCTTTTGAAACCTTTTGTCAGATATCTTGAACAAGATAGCCGGTCTACGTTAGGCTAAGTCACCAGATATGTGTTGGCTACGTTCCGTAGTCCACATGACACAACCCGCTTCTCATTACTGCGAACAATAAAGGAGGAAGACAATGGGCAATCCGCTCGATACGATCTCTGGCACCATCACTGCTGGCTTTGTATTGACCGTGGTCCTGTATGGCCTGGTCAAAATGCTGGTGTGACACCTCATCACCTCCAAAAACTTATTTAATCAATCTAACGAATACGAGGACTTTTTATGGAAAGTTTATTAGCGTGGGGGCATTTCCTCGCGGGCATTACCTGGATTGGGATTCTGTATTACTTTAATTTCATCCAAGTGCCATTTCTCAAAGCCGTCACACCCGAAACCAAAGCCGAAGCCTTTAAACACCTGGTGCCCAATGCGCTCTGGTGGTTCCGCTGGGGAGCCGTGTTCACCTGGATATTTGGTGCCGCCTTACTGATGAATCAGCATCGGATGGGAAGTGCCTTTATGCTGCAGGGACAGGATGCCGTGATCGGCATGGGCGCCTGGCTTGGGACCATTATGTTGCTGAATGTGTGGGGAATCATTTGGCCCAATCAAAAGAAAGTCCTTGGGCTCAAGGAAGCCACACCTGAAGAAAAAGCCAAGGCCGGACGGATGGCCTTATTGGCGTCACGTACCAATACCTTACTATCCATACCTATGCTATTTTTCATGGCCAGTTCCGGACACGCTTCCGGTCTGTTTTGATTTCAGATCAGAACTTTCTATCGAATCAAAAAAACACAAGCCGGGGTCAAAAGACCCCGGCTTTTTTCTTATAGCATCGTTTATTCTCTCGGCTTACCAGAAACGCCTGGAGGGGTCCGTTGAAAAAAAAAGCCGCCAGCGGCGTTCTCGCCATTTTCCCGTGCTCACGTACGAAGCGTACGCTCCGCGCGTAAAAACGGCTGCGGCCTCCTTGCTGGACGGACTTTTTTGAACCGACCCGGAGCCTTTGATGAGGAATCTCATCCTGCGCAAATTTGCCCTTGAACATCCTTATTATTCAACACTCCCTGGAGGGATTGTAAGCATAAAGACGCCAAGGGCAACCATCTGGAGCGATAGGTATTCTCCATCTCATCTAAAATGCTCAGTTCGTTCTCGGTTTTTTGTCCCAGCCGTGGAGTCCATCCCTCGCTTCTACTCCAAGGATGAAGAAGAACTACTCCTGGACGACGATATGCGTATCGGTTTCTTCCACTCCCGGAATGGTGTGAATCTTGGCCATGATGAGGTTGGACAAAGCGCGGTCATCAGGCGCATTGACCAGACCAAAGATATCAGGCTGACCGAAACAGGCATGAGCTTGTTCCACCCCGGAAAGGGCTTTGAGGGTCTCTAACACATCTTGAACTTTTCCTGCTTTGACTTTCATGAGAATATACGCCTTAGCTGCCATACATACCTCCTTGATGAATGGGGTTCGGAGTTCTGTGATTAATTGCGAAATGACATTTAGTATATACAGGGCATGATCACTATCGCTTTACCCGATCACGCTGATACCGTTGTACCATAGATGGAAGGTAGCTTCCATGCTCTTCCCGCTTTCTCCCAAACAGCCCAATCAACCAAAAAGATGTTGCGGACGCCCTGCCATCCTCAGGTAGGATGAGCGATTATTTCTTCCTATCCTCACTCACCTGTAAGGAAATATTGTGGCTTCTCGCATTGTGTCGTTGATTCCTAGTGGGACAGAAATGGTCTGTGCATTAGGTTGCCGTGCCCGGCTTGTCGGCCGGTCACACGAATGCGATTTTCCTTCCGACATCACCCCTCTGCCTGTTTGCACTCAAGCCACAGTGGATAGTGAGGGAACGAGCCAAGCTATTCATGCCCAGGTTTCTAAACGTCTTCAGGCAGCCCTTTCCTTGTATGAGGTCTTGGTTGAACAAATGCAGGACTTACGTCCGGACGTCATCGTCACCCAGACCCAGTGTGAGGTGTGTGCCGTGAGCGCTGATGAGGTGCGGCGGGCTCTTCGCGACTTACTAGGAATGTCACCCACGTTGATTTCTTTAGGTGCACAGGACTTATCAGGGGTTTGGGACGATCTGACCAGAGTGGCGGACGGCTTAGGACAGCACGCTGCAGGACAGGCATTTCTGAAACAGGCCCACCAACGCATAAGCGATATTGCGGACCGCTCCCAACAACAACCTATTCCCCTCACTGTGGCCTGCATCGAATGGATGGAACCGCTGATGGCTGCCGGCAACTGGGTACCCGAACTGGTTCATTTGGCCGGAGGGCAATCGGTGTTTGGACAGCAGGGCGCACATGCCCCATGGATAAGCTGGGAAGCTTTAGCCTCTTCGGATCCGGATATCCTGATTTTGATGCCTTGTGGATTTTCCATGGCTCGCATTCAAGAAGAATTGCCGGTCATGACCTCACATCCGTTTTGGCCACAGTTACGAGCAGTGCAAAATCAGAAGGTGTTTTTGACGGATGGGAACCAGTTTTTTAACCGCCCGGGCCCACGTCTCGTGGAATCCCTTGAAATTTTGGCTGAGATTTTTCATCCCACTCAATTTCAGTTTGGGCACGAAGGCCAGGGATGGCGACAGTGGATTCCTACATAACGGTCAACACCTTAGAAAACGCCACTCGCCCAATTACGGACCTCCCCAACTACCTTTCTTTTTGGCTTTTGCCTATGCAGTTGACGTACTCTAGTTGACCGTCTCATTGTGGGTTTGCTAAATAGTAATTATTCCTAAACAGGAATGACATGGAAATTTCTTTTACTGACATCAAGCAGAAGTTTCAGGGATGCGGATTAAAAACGACTCCCCAACGAGCAGCTATTTATGACGCACTCCTTCGCAGCACCACTCATCCGACAGCGGAAGAGCTCTATGCTGAAGTTGCTCCGCAATTCCCCATGATGTCTCTGAACACCGTCTACTACACACTTGGGGTGTTGCGTACCTCCGGGTTGATTCATGAAGTCAATATTGACCATACCCGGGCTCGCTTTGATGCCAACCTGTCTCCCCATCACCATTTAATTTGCCTGGGGTGCCAGTCCATTGTCGATGTCATCGATCCCCGACTCAATCGCCTGACCTCCCCAGCCGGCATTCCCAACGATTTTGAAATTACGAGTTATCAGGTCGCTTTCCGTGGACTTTGCGGCTCCTGTCGCCGCCACACGGGGCGCTCCATCAACCATTCATCACCGGGGTTACACCCCACAACCGTCAAAGGAGGACTCCATGGGAAAAGCTCTTAAAGGCACAAAAAGCCACGAAAACTTAAAGGCGGCATTTGCCGGTGAATCGCAAGCGAATCGACGCTATTTATATTTCGCCCGGCGGGCAGATATTGAAGGCTACACCGATATCGGCGGTCTGTTTCGTGATACTTCGGAAGCTGAAACCGGACATGCGTTTGGTCACCTGGACTTTTTGAAGGAAGTCGGTGATCCTGCCACCGGCGTGCCGATTGGCAACACCGAAGCCAATTTGAAAGCGTCAATTGAAGGGGAGACCTATGAATACACCCAGATGTATCCCGGCATGGCCAAAACCGCTCGTGATGAAGGCCTTGAGGAACTCGCAGAATGGTTTGAGACGTTGGCCAAAGCGGAACGATCCCATGCCAACCGGTTCACGAAAGGACTGGAATCCCTGAAACAGGGCTGATAACTTCGGCATTATTCCACACGGCGGCGGTCGCCGAAGACGGCTGCCGCCCTGTAAACACTTTTTTTAGAGACTCTCAAACGAAGACATAACCTGTGCCAAAATTTGACCTTATCACTCCAGGCTGGACCCGGTCTCAGCTCGAAACCGAGACACGACGCATTTTCGATGTCTGTGACGGATGTCGACGATGCTTTAATTTATGCCCGTCGTTCAATACCCTTATTGACCGGATTGATGAGTATGAGAGCGATTCAACGCAATTCACTGCACAGGATTTCACAAAGATTGAACAGGAATGTTACTACTGCAAACTCTGTTTCAACCATTGTCCCTATTCTCCCCCCCATCAATACGATCTGGATTTTCCCAGGCTCATGGCTGCCTGGAAGAAGCAGCGGGCGGCTGAGGGTGGGGCTACTTGGCGTGACAAGCTCCTGATCCAAACCGATTTGATCGGAAAACTGGGAAGCCTGACCGCCCCACTAACCAATTGGGCTCTTCGTACACCATGGCTTCGTCGTCTGGTTGAGCCTATGGTTGGAGTACACAAAAACCGCCAAGTCCTTTCGTTTCAATCGCAGACCTTTTCCCAATGGTGGGATCGGCGGAGGCCGGCTCCCGCACGCGCCCACAGCCAAGGGAAAGTAGCCTTCTTCCCAAGCTGCCTGGTGACGTATCAGGTAACTGATATTGGGAAAGCTGCCGTGCAAATTTTGGAGAAAAATGACATTGAGGTCGTGGTTCCCCCGAATCAGCAGTGCTGTGGAATGCCACGCTTTGACTTGGGTGATACCGATGGAATGGCCCAGATTGCCGAATCTCAATATCGACTCTTCTCGCGGTATCTTGACCAGGGATATGACATCGTCATTCCAGCACCCAGTTGTAGCCTGATGTTCAAACGGGAATTCCCTTACCTCAAACCCACACCCGAAATAAAGCAAATGAGCGAGCGCACGTTTGATCTTTGTGAATATTTAATGCGGCTCAAACGGGAAGGCAGACTTTCCCTTGATTTTCATGCTAATCCTGGACGCGTGGCATATCAAATTCCCTGTCATTTACGTGATCAGAACATTGGCTTTAAATCCAAAGAATTGATGGAGTTGACCGGGGCCACGGTTCATCTGATCGAGAAATGTTCAGGACACGATGGAGCCTGGAGTGCCAAGACTGAATTCTTTGATCTCTCGATGAAAATTGCCAGGAAAGCCGTGCGAGAAATTCAAGAGGAGCCATTCGATGTCGTCGCCTCCGATTGTCCTCTATCGGCACTACAACTGGACCAAGCGCTTCAAACTACACCAACTCAATCAACGCTTCATCCTATTCAAGTCGTTCGTAACGCCTATGGATTAACACCATGAAACTACTCACACCCCAAGATCTCCTCCCGGCTGCTCAATATGAGGAAAGCCGTGCCGGCATTCGGCAAAACATCATTGCCCTTAAAAAACGGCGCCGAATTTCTGTAGGGGAATTCGTGACGCTCGTGTTTGAGAATCGCGAAACCCTGCTATTTCAAATACAAGAAATGATTCGAATAGAGCGCATTTTTGATCCCAAGAAAATTCAGGAAGAATGTGACGTGTATAATACTCTCCTACCAGATCGTGATGAATTGAGCGCAACACTGTTTATCGAAATCACCGATTCCGAAAAAATTCAATCGCTCCTGGATTCCTTTAAAAATATTGACCAGGCCGATACCGTGGGCCTCAAGGTTGGCGATACCTCCATTTTTGCCAAATTTGAGTCCGGGCATAGCAAGGAAGATAAAATCAGTGCCGTGCATTTTGTACGATTTTCCACCACCCCAACCTTTCGAGACCTGTTGGCCCAAATGGAAATCCCTGCCTTTCTCACTATCCTCCACCCTCAATATCGTGCAGAAGCCCCAGTTTCTCAGGAGTTGAGGCATGAATGGCTAAAAGATCTCGAGTGATTCATCATTTGTCATGCATGATTCCGCAACCACGTAGCTCAACGATAAATTGACAAGATTAAAAGTCCTGCTTTAAGATGTAAGTTCAATGCTGGATTCCTTTTAACCGATTGAAAGGAAAGATGAATCTATAAAAATTATGTGATCATAAGGAGGATACAACGACTATGGTAACAATTACCCCGATCGCAGAGCAGAAAATCAAGGAGCTGATTAAGGAAGAAGAAAATTCCGTCGGTTTGCGCATTTACGTCAAAGGCGGCGGATGCAGCGGCTATCAATATGGAATGTCGTTTGAAGATAAAACCAGCGATGACGACACCATCATTGAAAAAGGTGACGTGAAGGTCATTGTGGATTCCCAAAGCGCCCCAATGCTCAGCGGCGCAGAAGTCGATTACGTTGATAGCCTGCAAGGGTCTGGATTTGCCATCAAAAATCCTCAAGCGAAATCCACCTGTGGGTGTGGAAGCTCATTCTCGACCTAGAAAATATTCTCTCAGAACCCTAACCAATTGGGGCTGGACTTGGGCTTCCATAAGGCAACCAAGGTCCAGCCCTTTTTCTTTTTTAAAGAGACTTCATGCCTAAAGCGACCCTCACCAAACGTCTAGAGTTTTGCTCCTCTCACCGCTACCACAATCCTCAATGGGATGACGCCAAAAACCGTGCGGTCTTTGGTCTTTGTAATAATGTGAATACCCATGGCCATAATTATTTATTGGAAGTCACCTTGCAGGGGGACATCGACCCTGTCACAGGGATGATCATCAATTTATATGACTTAAAACACATTTTAAATCAGGTCTTGGAACAATTTGATCATAAAAACTTAAATCTCGATACCCCATATTTTTCCGAGAGGATTCCCACGACCGAAAATCTTGCAGTCACCCTCTGGCACCTTCTAGAAAAACATCCTGACCTTCCTAATCCAGATGCCCTTCGTCTTTATGAGGACGAAACCCTTTACGCCGAGGTGAGTGCCTGCTTCATGAATGATGCGCTCCAACCTTCTAATAGGGAATCGGCCGTAATCGCTCGACACTATGGGTTTTCAGCCCTGCATCAATCCAGGACTCATACTCAGGGACATGATTATGATCTGTGGATTGCCACCAAAGGCCAAATTTCCGACGACACCGGGCAGGTTATAAATTTACAGACAGTGGATCAACTCGTCAGAGCCAAGGTCCTTACACGATTTGACCAGCAAAACCTAAGCCAGGATCAGGCCTTTGCCAACCTTCCTGTTACAGACTCCGCGCTTGCGAAAGTCATCTGGGAAATACTGGAGCCCCACTTCCACGCCCCACCGCTATACCGAGTCTCCGTGAGCCAACAAGCAGGTGCCGTGGCTGCGTATTCTGTCTAGCCTGGGAAACACCAGACATACACCGACAGGGACACCCTGCCGGCACCAAAAACTCTCCACTGACCAGAGAACACGAACAGGGTGAGCTCTCCACTACAACAGAATTTAGGTTTGGATTGAGAACGATTGGCGAATTAAGTCTGCTAGTTCGGCGGGCTCTAACTTTCCTTCTTTGGTGAGCACAAGCGTTCCATTGGAAAAGAAATGGGTGGTGGGATACGTTTCAAACTGATGCCGCTTTTTAATGGCCCGGCACCGCCCTGGAACATGCATTTTAGCTTTTCCAAATCGCACATTCGAATACTGTTGGGCAATGTCAGCAAGAACAGGATCATAGGCTTTACAAGGTTCACAGGTCGCAATGCCATAAGCGACAACCGCAGCCGAAGCGTCCGTAAAGCCTTCATAATTGTCATCGTTCACATCTTCAACGATACCGGACATCACAGCCTCACTGTCCAAAATTACAGACCGAAGGGGTAAAGTTAAAGACCAACCCCTTCGGTCAGACCATCTTTTGGTTATTTCAACTTCTGCAACGCTTCCAAAATCTCTTTGTCGTCACGAGCGGTTTTAATATCTTGAACTTTCGCATAGGCCACTTTTCCATTTTTATCCACGATGACGGTAGCCCGCTTTGAGCAATTCAACGGCTCAAAATATAATCCATAGGCCTTAGAAACCGTCCGATGCATATCGGCGAGTAATTGATGCTTAAGATCTAAAGAATCCGCCCAGGCTTTGTGGGAAAAAAAGCTATCACAGCTTATGCCAAAAATTTCAGCATTGACTGATTCGAAGTTGGGAAAATCATCGGTTAAACATTTATTCTCTCCGGTACAAACTGGGCTCCAATCCAGAGGATAAAATGCCAGAACGACGTTCTTCTTTCCGCGATAGTCACTGAGCTTAATATCCTTTTGGTCTTGATCTTTTAATGTAAAATCGGGGGCTTCGTCTCCGACTTTAACTTCTGCGGCAACATCTGTAGACATGATTGTTCTCCTTCGTTGTAATGGAAATGCCGAAAACTCACTTGACCTTTGGTGGTACCATGGGGTGAAAAAGTTTGTCAATCTGGCAGAAGCCCTACAGAATTGTCCATTTAGCCCTAACGAAATTTCACTCAGGTGGCAGTTTAGTGAGTAAGAGGTCGGTAAGGGTTCAAATCTGCTAACTTCCTTCACACCTATTTTCACCACCTCTAATCCCATTATTGTTGGCATGGGCCATGGCGGCATACATCCCGTCCCCTCGGAACAGATATCGACCTTGTGTTTACATCTATCTCGGGGTATCGTAAATAAAAGGCCAGTGAAATCTTCTTCCTCTTTGATGCCATCCAAAATTTTCCCAATCTCTAGGCCGTTGTTGGTTACCTATTCTTTATGAGTAAATTTCAGACGTTTTTTTCCACGCTACGTGGATGGTCCTGGCTTCGAATTACAATGATCGCCACATTCCTCACATTGTGTGTCGGGGTAGGAGCGATTGCGGGAATTCTCTGGATTGCGACCCGTGACCTTCCCACATTTGACTCCTTTCAAGACTACCACCCCAGTTTAGTGTCAAGAGTCTATGCAGATAACGGTGAACTCATTGGGCAATTTTTCATCGAACGTCGTCTGTATACGCCTATCGACAAAATTCCCAAAGCCTTTACGCAAGCGGTCATTGCAACAGAAGATTCCCGATTCTTTGATCACCCCGGGCTGGATATTGTCGGCATCGGCCGGGCAGCCTGGACCAATCTCAAAAAAGGTGGTCGGTTTCAAGGCGCGAGCACCATTACCCAACAGCTAGCTAGAGCTCTTTTTCTTTCTCCCGAACGAACGTACCAGCGAAAAATCAAAGAACTCATTCTCGCAGTGAAAATGGAATGGGTGTTGACCAAAGAGCAAATTCTAGAAATGTACTTAAACCAGATTTATTTCGGTCATGGTGCGTATGGAGTCGCAGCTGCCACATTAACTTATTTTGATAAAAACGTCTCGGATCTGAGTCTTCCTGAATCAGCATTTTTGGCTGGTCTTCCAAAAGCCCCAAACACCTATTCTCCCTATCGGAATCCAGATCTGGCTAAATCGCGGAAAGAATTGGTCTTAGGGCGTATGGTAGAGGCCGGGTATATCACCAGCGAGGAGGCGCAAGCCGCCAAGGCCATTACCCTATCCTACCGCCACCAATCCATAGAACCGATCGCGGCCTATTTTCTGGAAGAGGTCCGTCAGCACTTGGTGGACCGTTACGGGGAAACCCTTGTATACAAAGGTGGGTTACAAATCTACACGACCTTAAACATTGCCATGCAAAAAATCGCGGAAGAAGCGGTTCGTACGGGACTCCGCCAATTAGATAAACGTCAAGGCTGGCGAGGACCGATTGACCATATTCCCTACACCAAAGATTTCTCGCCACCCAATACCCTACCGGAGCTACAGAGTCCAAAGGCAGCTCTTGTCCATGGCCTTTACCGAGCGCTCGTGACCAGCGTAACCAAACAATCTGCTCAAATTTTGATTGGAAATACCTATAAAGGCTCAATCCTTTTCGAGGATATGCGATGGGCCCAGCGACAATTGGAGGAAACCGGTGATGTAGGAACAGCAGTCGTTCTTGATAAAGCCACTCCGCTCCAACTCTTGAAGGTCGGTGACATCATTGAAGTCGCCCCGAAAAACGGCACTGTCGAATCAGGCGAATTTGTTTTGGAGCAAACTCCAATCGTAGAAGGCGCGCTCATCGCTATGGATCCGAGGACAGGCGCCGTGCAATCAATGGTGGGAGGGTATGACTTTTCTCGAAGTCAGTTTAATCGTGCTGTGATTGCCAGGCGACAGCCCGGTTCTGCCTTCAAGCCACTCATTTACGCTTCGGCGCTTCAACAAGGTCTGACACCGGCAACGTTGATTCTCGATGCCCCCGTCGTCTATGAAGACGAGGATTTAGACCGGGTATGGAAGCCAGAAAATTATGAAAAACGCTTTTTTGGGACCATTTCCCTTCGTGAAGCATTGCGACATTCCCGTAACGCCGCCACCGTCAGGTTGCTTGAGCAAATCGGAGTTCCCGAAGTCGTCAATATCGCCAGCAGTCTGGGAATTCGAAGTCCGCTCAGCCAAGATCTCTCTTTAGCCTTGGGATCTTCCAGTGTAACTCTCCAAGAAATCACCTCTGCATATGGCGTCTTCGCGAATCAGGGTTTATGGCTTGAACCATACATGATTACACATGCCAAGAACCTGAACGGGGAGATCCTAGAACAACACCAGTTCGAGCCGCGACAAGCCATGACTAAGGAAAACGCCTACTTGATCACCAATATGCTCATGGATGTCATTCAAAGCGGAACCGGAAGACTCGCTAAATCTATTGGTCGGCCCTTGGCCGGGAAGACTGGAACCACAAATGGTTATAACGATGCGTGGTTTGTCGGGTACGCCCCGAATTTAGCGACAGGAGTATGGGTGGGATTTGATGGGGTTCGGACACTCGGCAGATTGGAATCCGGCGCGCATGCGGCCCTGCCAATATGGACCAAATTTGTTGATCAAGCGCTTCTACACTCCCCAGTTATGACCTTTCCTATTCCTAATGACATTCAATTCGCGCAGATCGACACTACTACGGGTGACTTACCATCCAAAACCAGTCAAAATATCAGTACAGAAGTTTTTCGTAAGGGAACGGAACCAGGAAAAGCGGCTCCTCAGAAGGCGAACCCCATGGATTTTTTTGAGTTCGACCGGTTGAACTCAGAGTCATCCAACCAGCTTTCCCCATTTTGATAGAACTCTTCGGCAGGCCGAATACACCGTAACAGACGTTTTCAGGCCTGGGCTTCCTGATACTCTTCATACCAGGCCATTTGAATGGCCTCCAGCTTTTTTTCATTAGACGTTTTGGGATCGTCCTTAAACTCAGGAAGAGCAACTACCCACGCATGTAAATCCGTAAACCTGACCGTTAACGGATCAAGATCGGGATGCTCCTCCTGCAGCCGGATCGCAATATCTTCAGTATCATCCCACATAAATTCCTGAGCCATGATTTCTTCCCTCTGAATTAATGGGTTTTGGCCATGCCGAAAATCTCCCTACTTGAGGGATTATTTAATGACGTCAGATAATTTCCTACTTTCGAGAGCTTCTTTCAATGTAGCATCCATCAACACTTCCGCCAAATGGTGCGTCGTTTTTTCAACCTCAGCAATTTTCGCACGCATGACGCGATGATCATCCCCGTCTTTCACTGCACCAAGCTCCTGTAGAATCTGACGAATGCTGTCCGTTTCTTTTTCACTAATTAAATTCGTTGCACGCCCGAGAGCTTTCTCGGTCGCCACGATAATCGCATTGGCTTCATTCCGTGCTTCTATAATCTGACGGGCTTTGATATCTTCGGTAGCAAATTGGAAAGAATCACGAACCATTCCTTCCACCTCATCGTCGGTAAGTCCATGAGAAGGCTTCACCTGAACCGATTGAGCCTCACCGGTGCGGATATCTCTGGCCGTTACCTGTAGGATCCCATTGGCATCAATGAGAAAGTTAACTTCCACGCGTGGGACCCCTGCCGGCAATGGTGGAAGCTTTAATTGGAAACGGGCCAAGCTTCGATTATCTTTAACCAATTCCCGTTCTCCCTGGAGGATATGAATATCCACCGAGGTTTGCCCATCGACATAGGTCGTAAACATTTCCTTTGCACTGGTTGGAATCGTGGTATTTCGACGGATCAGCGCACTCATGACCCCGCCCATCGTTTCGATTCCCAATGACAAAGGAGTCACGTCCAGTAACAACAGGTCTTTGGTATGCCCTCCTAAAATATCAGCTTGAACAGCCGCCCCTAACGCGACGACTTCATCGGGGTTAAGTTCGGAATGCGGCTTTTGACCAAACAGTTCTTCCACTTTTCGCCAAACCAGTGGCATGCGAGTATTCCCGCCGACCAGGACCACTTCATCAATCTGACTGGCGGTTAAGCCGGCATCTTTAAGCGCAAGCTGACAAGGGGCCAGGGTTCTTTCCACCAAACCCATCGTTAACGTTTCCATACTCTCCCGTGTCCATAGTTTTTCATACGTCGAATTGGGAAGCTCTATCACCGCTTGAGTTTTGGTTTCATCCGACAACCGGATTTTCACACGTTCCGCCTCCAACCGAACGGTTTGCATTAAATCGGGATTCTCACCGACCCTCACACCTTGAGTTTGAAAAATATCATCAACCATCACATCGACGAGCAGTTGATCGAAATCATCACCCCCTAAATGAGTATCCCCATTCGTTGCCAGAACTTCAAAGATTCCATCTTTTAATTTGAGGATAGAGATATCAAACGTCCCTCCGCCTAAATCATAGATCGCAATCAGACCCTGCGTCTTCCTCTGCAGGCCATACGCTAAGGAAGCGGCGGTCGGCTCATTAATGATACGCAAGATCTCTAATCCGGCAATCATACCCGCATCCTTGGTAGCTTGCCGCTGACTATCATTGAAATACGCCGGGACGGTGACCACGGCCTTGGAGATGTCTTCCTTTAGATATTCCTCAGCTCGCCGTTTTAATTCTTTTAGAATCATGGCTGACACTTGAGGGGGAGAAAATGTTTTGCCTCCGATTTCAATCCGAATGACCCCGTTTTTTTCATGCAGCTGATAAGGAAAATACTTCAGGTCGTCCTCCACATCAGCCAGCCCCTTGCCCATAAACCGCTTTACGGAATAAATGGTCCGGGAAGGATCACGAATCAAATGAGCTTTCGCCGGCTCTCCCACGATCATCCCATTATCAGTTAACCCGACGATGGAAGGTACTTTGGTCTGCCCATCCGGACCGGGGATAACATGAGGCCCATCCTTATCCATAAAGGCAATCAGCGAGTTCGTCGTTCCCAAATCTATACCAACAATGACACCCACAATACATTCCTTTAGCTAATGATGATTAGCCCGTAGTTTCGAGCAAATCGTTGATCATATTCCGCACGTAAGTTCGATTAGAAAGAATTTCCTGCATACCACGCAAAATAGATTTTTTTTCCTCACGGGCCTCATCTGGTAGGGGAGTGCGTGCCTGCAATTGATCCCATTGTTTGAACTGACTCTGCAGGGACTCTTCCATTTCAGCCTGGCGTTTCTCCAAACGCTCACGTTCGTCTTGCAACTTTTTCCGAAGCGCCTCAAGCTCAGATGACCCGCCCTTGGGTGCCAGTTGTCTGAATGTTTCCAAATCCTCTTGCAGCTCAAGAATTTCTTCAAACAGATCCGCCGGTGGATTCGATCGAATGTCTTTCACCGCTCCAGCCTCCAACCGGATCAAATATTCCGCCCGCTGAATGGGATCCTTGAGTGTTCGATAGCCCGCATTCAGAAACGCCGAATTTCCTAAACTAATAGCTTTCTCCGATTCGTCCTTTGTGGAATAAAAATCAGGATGAAAGGTACGACTTAATTCATAAAATGTCTGCTCCAATTGTTGTTCGTCTATGTTTAACAGACGAGGGAGCTGAAAGCAGGCAAAATAATCCAAGTCCTTTGAGAGCGGCTGAACCTTGACACATTGCCCACAGAGATATTCTCCGGTGACTTCAGATTGGCAGTGCCAGCACATGCTGCGCGCCATGGGAAGTTCTCGGGCTTTTGTCGCGGCTGGATGTTGGTGTTCCATGATTTCAAAATCTGACAACTCGGGCATGGTAAACTGCGCCATGCCCGAGTTGTTACGTCACTATCTGATTAAAGAAAATTGGTCTTATGCTGAAAACGACTCTCCGCACCCACATGTCTTGGTAGCATTGGGATTGATAAATTTGAAGGCACCACTCACCATGTCCTTTTGATAATCCAAGGTCATTCCCTGGAGATAAATGGCGCTTTTGGCATCGACAATCACTTTTACGCCATCCACTTCAGTGACGGTATCAAATTCCCCGATCTTGTCATCGAAGTTGACGGTGTAACTCAACCCTGAACAACCGCCACCTTTCACTCCCAATCGAAGACCACCATCAGTTATTCCCTGAAGGTCCAATAACCGCTTGACCTCTTTCAACGCCTCATCGGTCATGACAACCGTTGAATTGCTTTCCGTGGTTTTTGTATCCATCACCATTTCTCCCTACAACAATTCGTGGACGATCTTTTAAGCTAGGATGAGGTAGTGGCTCCCTCCGACTTAAGCTTTTTCTCTCCTGTTTTTTTCTGATAATCCCCCAAAGCCGCTTTAATGGCATCTTCCGCCAACACTGAACAATGGATTTTGACGGGCGGGAGATTCAATTCATGAACAATATCCGTATTCTTGATTTTTTGAGCATCATCCAGGGTTTTCCCCTTGAGCCACTCGGTCGCCAAACTGGAACTGGCAATGGCCGACCCACACCCAAACGTCTTGAACTTCGCATCCACAATAGTGTCGTTTTCGACTTTAATTTGGAGTTTCATCACATCTCCGCACTCCGGGGCTCCAACAACACCTGTTCCGACATCCTCTGCATCTTTTTGAAAACTTCCCACATTGCGGGGATTGTTGTAATGATCAATGACTTTTTCACTATAGGCCATGAACTATCCCTCCCTTTGGTGTATGGTATGACATTGTACATTTTAAAAACATTGTGAATATTTTTTCAGTTGCATAAATCAATGAGCTGCCCATTGAACGCTTTTCAAATCCACCCCTTCCTTGGCCATCTCATAGAGCGGGGACATCTCTCGAAGGTGTGTGACAGCCTTGATCATTCGATCAATGGTGTATTCCACCTCCTCATCGGTATTAAATCGACCGAGCCCAAAGCGGATCGAGGAATGCGCCAAATCCGATCCAACTCCTAAGGCACGCAACACATAGGAAGGCTCAAGCGTGGCCGACGTACAAGCCGATCCCGAAGACAGCGCTATCTCCTTGACCCCCATGAGCAACGCCTCTCCTTCGACGTAGGCAAAACTAATATTGAGATTATTCGGCAACCGCTCAGTCGGATGCCCATTTAAATAGACCTCATCCATACTCCCCATAATGCCTTCTTGAAGGCGATCGCGCATCTTGGCCATACGAACCGATTCCGTAGACATCTCCTGCTCGCATAGTTCACAGGCTTTCCCAAATCCGACAATGAGCGGCACAGCCAAGGTTCCCGATCGCATACCTCGCTCATGCCCCCCACCATACATCATCGCCTCCAATCTCACTCTTGGCGCCTTACGTCGGACGTATAAAGCCCCCACGCCTTTGGGACCATAAATTTTATGGGCGGTAAAGGACATCAGATCAATTCCCATTTCCTGAACATTCACAGGAATTTTTCCCACCCCTTGTGTCGCGTCACAATGGAAGAGAACACCTTTTTCTTTCGCGACTTTCCCGATGGCCGCAACAGGATTGATCGTACCGATCTCATTGTTGGCCATCATTATCGAAATTAAAATTGTCTGATCGGTAATAGCATTGCGGACGTCATCAGGGCTCACCATGCCGGCTTTATCAACAGGGAGGAAGGTGACCTTGACACCCTTCTTTTCCAAATATTTTGCCGTATCAATCACCGCACGGTGTTCCGTCGAACTTGTGATGATGTGATTTCCTTTTTCCCGGTACATTTCGACCACGCCCTGCAAGGCGAGATTATCCGATTCCGTTGCCCCGCTGGTAAAAATAATTTCTTTGGCATCGGCGTGTATGAGATGCGCCATCTGCTTTCTGGCCACTTCCACCGCCTCTTCAGCTTCCCAACCGAAACTATGATTCCGGCTGGCCGCATTCCCAAACTTCTCGGTAAAGTAGGGAAGCATCATTTCAAGCACCCGAGGATCGCAAGGTGTCGTTGAATGATTATCCAAATATATAGGCAACTTCATAATTGAACTCCTTTTGTTTTACGGGATTCCACAATGATTAAGGGTGGCTCAGCCATCATATCTTCAATAGACATGCTACTGAGTAAATGAAAAATGCTTTCTTGGACACGCAACAGAGGCGTCCGGATATTACAATGCTCAATTTGTTCACAAGAAACATGTTCATCTTTTTCATGGTAACAATCGGCAATCCCCAGGGGCCCTTCAATAGCTTCCAGCACCTGGGCAATGGTAATTTCCCGTGGCTCACGGGCCAAGAGATAGCCACCCTTTGGCCCATTTTGACTTTCCACCATGTCATATTTAGCCAGGGTCTGAAGCACTTTGGCTAACAACTCCAAGGGAATATGGTGTTCCTCGGCTATTTCCTTGGTGTTGACGATCCTATTAGGATTGAAGGGACTGGTTTCCCCAGATCGAACCATGGCCATATATTGGAGAGCCATCAGGGCATAATCTGCTTTTTTGGAAAGCTTTAACATAAATTAAGTAATAATATTTATAAGTAGTATTTAGCTATAATGCCGACTTATATGATCGGGTTTAACATAGCATTGACCTCTTTGGTCAGTCAAGACTAAAATGGTCGGAGATTCATTTAGTCGGATTTAGTAAGGGCAAAATTGAGCATCCATTAAATTTTCGAAATTAGCTTTAACACATTGATTTGCAAGGAGAATTAAATGGGAGGCAGTAATCCATATATTGAAAAAAGCGAAGCCGCCGTCGCAAAAAAACCATTCAAACTCACCTTTATCACCCCTGAAAAGCCCATAGAAATTGAGGTTGATCCAGAAAAGTTCCCATATGGGGAAACAGGGTTGCCTGGGAGCATCCTCGATATTGCATTGGGAAATGGGATAGATGTGGAACATGCATGCGGGGGAGTTTGTGCCTGCTCAACCTGCCATATCATTGTGAAGCAGGGGCTGGACACCTGCAACGAGGCCACGGATGACGAAAATGATCAATTAGATGAAGCTCCCGGGCTTACCCTGCAATCAAGGCTGGGATGCCAGTGCGTCCCGAATGGGGAAAAAGACCTCATTATTGAAATCCCGGCATGGAATAAAAATCTTGTCAAAGAAAGTCACTAAGGGTACACGGTTGTTTAAACGAGACAGAAGTTGAAAAGGATGTCCACCGGCACTTTTTCCATATTTATCCCGTCCGAATTTGTTCGAACAATGAGGTCCACACTTACATAAATAGGACCATCACCAGACTTCATCGACGATCAGATGACTCCCTAGCAATTATTGACTTCTTCCTGTATAAAAAACCCTTACAGCAGACAACCTCTTCTACTGAATGCCATGCATGGCAGCGAGGAATGCGTTGTTTGGTTCAAGGTTCCCTTCTCATTCATCAGTCCAACGGATTATCCGTTTCGCTGATAAAGGACTTCCTGTTTTCCTGATCCTCTCCCTACAATTTTTTCCGGGAGTAGGACAAGACAATCAACTCTTCGCACAAGTCCAGCCAGGCTTTGATCCCACCGGACGGTTCGGCCAACCCCCGCCTCTAGAGAAAAAAACCGAGCCTCTGCCACCAAAGCCTGCCCCCGATATCACACTGCCTCCAGTGGAAACTATTCCTGAATTGAAAGGGGCCCCGCCCCAGATCCGGGTTATGGTCCGGAAAATTCAAGTTGAGGGAAGCACCGTCTTTTCAGCGGAGGAATTAGCCAAAGTCACCGCCCCATATGAAAACCGGGAGTTGTCCACCAATGATCTGGAAGAACTCCGCCGGGCCTTAACCCTGCTCTATGTGAATAAAGGATATGTGAATTCCGGAGCAGTGATCCCGGATCAAACCCTAAAAGATGGAGTCGTCACCATTCGAATTATTGAGGGAAAGCTGACGGACATCCAAATCGAAGGGACCAAATATTTTCTACCCTTTTATTTTGAAGACCGGATTGCCCTGAGCAGCGGACCACCGCTCAATATCAACCCGTTAAAAGAAAAACTCCAGCTCCTCCTTCAAGACCCCCGCACGGAACGGTTAAACACAGAGCTGAAACCCGGACTGAAACCCGGCGAAGGGGTCCTCCATGTGCAGGTGGAAGAAGCTTCCCCATTCAAGGCATGGGTAGAATTCAATAATTTTCAATCACCAACGGTGGGCGAGTCCCGTGGTCTCGGAAATATCGCTGTGCAGAATCCGTTCGGGGTGGGCGATGCCTTCCTCTTTACCTACGGACAATCCAAGGGATTACAACCTCTCATCGAAGCCAACTACGTCATCCCGCTCACGGCACGGGATACGACCCTGGAACTGAATTTCCGGTTCAATGATTTTAACGTCGTCACAAAACCATTTGAAGATCTGGACATCAGGACCAAGTCCAAAATATACAAAATCGCCTTACGTCAGCCCGTCTATCGCACACTTAACGACGAAATTTCCCTTTCTCTCATCGGGGAACACCTGGAAAATCAAAGCTTTCTTGGCGGAACAGGGTTCTCCTTCCAGCGCGGCGCAACCGACAACGGCAAGGCTATCGTGTCAGCCCTCCGGTTCGGGCAGGAATGGATTCACCGGGAATCCAATCAGGTCCTCGCGGTTCGATCCCGGTTCAGTGTGGGATTAAACGTCCTGGATGCCACCAACAATAAACAAACCTCGGACGATCCGGACGGGGAATTTTTTGTCTGGTTAGGTCAGGCCCAATATGTCCGACGCGTAGACCCTCTCGGCATCGAATTTCTCGGCGGTCTGACCTTGCAGATTGCCAATGACAGCCTATTCGCACTGGAACAGTTTGCGGTCGGCGGCCGGTACAGCGTCCGGGGGTACTGGGAAAATTATCTGGTGCGGGATAATGCGTTTTTGTTCAACGTAGAGTCACGAATCCCGATGTTTCCCAAATTCTTTGGTCCAAAGGTGGCGGTGGCACTGGCTCCCTTCATTGATGTGGGGCGTTCATGGGAAGCCAAACGCGACACGCCCGATCCACAGACTCTGGCCAGTATCGGCGCGGGAATCCGCCTGTCCTTCTTCAATCGGGCACATGCCAGTCTGTATTGGGGTCAGCAGCTGAATCACGTGGAGGATCCTCCCGATGGAGGGGTTCAGGATCAGGGAGTTCATTGGGAATTTGTCCTGGATATTTTGTAGCCCTTCTGGAGAGGGGTTCACTAGACAGCCGTTTTTCGGAAAAGCAACAGGCAATCCCGCTCAATGGAGAGGAAGCGGTCGATAATAAATACTTTCAGCGAAAAGATGTGTACTGAGGTGATGCAAGTTGAATACGTTGCAAATATGGAGCACGCTTCAAATATCCCGTTGCCCGATCCGAATCCTTTCCGGCAACTAGACGTAAACGCGCCAGACATCCCCGTTGAAAACGGTCAACAGCCAGAATAGAAAAAATTCGTTCCGCGCGAAGGTTATCTTCCTGACACCGTTCACTCCGGCTCCGACAGGAAAAAGGAGTTTGCCCAAAATTCATCGTATGAATTCGCCAGGAGGGAATCCCCAACTGCACCAAGAACCCTACCAGGGATTTCAAGTGATAGTCGGCCCGGGCGAGGTTATAGGCAGACGGGCCTCGCGAATCACAATATCCTTCAATCCGTATTCCCCACTCATCTTCCTGTTTCAGAAGCGCCACCGTTTCGTTGAGGACACCCTCAATTCCGCCCTGGATGGAAGAACGGAGGTCATCAAAGTACACGTCGGCAAACACGGGGTCCTGATACATGTCTTCGACCGCCAGACCCGAACCTCCATCCTTATTAAAGAATTGCACCGGAATTGAGACAGTCAACGCATCATTTATTTCTTCCTCCGCGCCCACTTGAACATTCCAATAGGGAGAAAATATGTCTCGTGCACTTGCGAAGGATTCCTGGACGGACCCTATCACTCCACACAATAGAAGGAACCATGACAGTAAAATACCGTGGAATGGACTCAGATGGAATAAGAACATGGCCGGATGAAAGAACGCGGACCCAGTTGGTAGCTCATCAGGAAAACCTCCTCAGGGTTGATATGGTTTTGGCCACACCCCCTTTTGGGATCAGTATCGGCCCGATACGAAGAAACTTAATTCGGATGAGAAAAACGGGGTATCGCCAAACCTGTCTGGCTCTGGAGGGATCCGTAGTTAAAATACGGTGAAAAATCCGGTCTGAGGGAAGCGTGAAAATTCGTCAGAGAAACGTCGAGCGGAGGAGAACGGACGGAAATAAAAAACCTGTCCCCGCCGTTGTGACGGGGACAGGTTCCATAACTGCGGGTACGATGAAAGGGGGAGTGTGAGCCTGTCCCCCTAGGACAGAAGGCCCAGGCTCAATAACCGCACGGGCATCACGGACTGGGGAAAATTTCTGGTCCTGGCAACACCCGCCCAGACAAGACCTTCATGGACTTGCCCATAAAACACCTCCAATACCCACTTTCAAAAAGCCGCAGTCATAATCCATGTCGGCGATCCACCTGCGCCGGCGTATCCAAATCAACATCTTCAAGCAACGACGCCCGCACATGATGCATCTCGGCATCTGATGGATGGGATTGAATGTTGGTGGAAATCACGCCTATGGCGTCATACCAAAACCCGGCTTGCCCCCATAACCTCGTCGCCTCAACCGGATTGGCGTCCCTCAATTCCTCTGTCAGCGAGGCCGGAACATCACCCACCTCAATCATTCCTCCCCCAATTATATCTGCCGATCGATGCTCGGGATCAGAGACCAGAGTCACAAACCATTGATAGGTTTTTCCTTTCTCCAATTTCAGATCGTAATCAGCCAACTGAATGATGTGAATCCCGGATTCTGCGGGAGAGGAAAGCCGTTCCTCAATAATCGGGGTCACCCCTGTTTCATCAATGAGGGTAAATTCCAATGGGTAGGCGGTCGGCCCTGATAAATACCACACCAATCGTGGCTGCACCTCACTCGATAATCCGACGTGATCTGGAACTAGGGCCCATAGTAACGGCAAATCGGTCCGAGGACCTCTGGTGCCTCCACCAACCCGTCCTCCCGGAGCCCCCCGTTGGGGAGGTTGGTACACCCTTGCCTCCTGGGAGGAAGTCGTTTGCTTGTCATCCGATACGTGAACAATCTGACGAGAAACAGAAGGGAGTGTCGTCTTCAGAAAAACCGCCCCCTGATCCTTCCCTGATTCAATGACGACAAACGCGACATCCTTCATAGGTGTGTGGTTTACCTGGTCTGTGAGTTCCGTTCCACCCATAGCTGGACCACTTAGACCGAGGGTCACGCCTATTACAGCCACCCACCGGCTTCGTGTCATCATCTGGCTCATCATGGTCCTCCTCTCTTTGTCCGGACCGTCCTCCCGGTATACTTTTTCTCAGATCTCTCATGACTACAACATTACAAAGCAAACTTTATTCCAAAAGCAAAATGTTGCCCATTGGAGACAATTTTTTCGAACCCAATGCTCTTACAAAAGATTTCACACAAGATCTCTCTCATGTGGTCTTTCCATTTCAAGGTAGTGAATACCTCACCTGTCTACCTGGTGTATTGTGTGTCTACTGTGGGAACAATATCAAGAGAAACGGGTTCACCCTGCCAAGCAAACGACAGAAGACGTGCAGGGTTAACACTTTTCACTCCCGGATTCACAACCAGACCCTCCACCCATCACCCCCCATACCCAAAACCTTTGCTTTGACCTTATTGACCGCAATTCCTAGAATGGGACTGCTGAATGAGCAGATGACTTCAGAGAAAGGGCCGGCAATGTCCCGAACTTGCAGGTTTCCCAACTTTTCTCACTATGGTCTTGTGGTTTGGCTTTTCATCCAGGGAGTCGGCGGCTTCGGGATGACGAGTGCCGTTTCGGCAGAACTGTCCCCTCAAGATTTAATGGCGGAGGGAAGCCGGCAGTATCAGCAGGGCCAGTTGGAACAGGCAGCCCGGTCCTGGACTCAAGGCGCCCAGATCTATGAAAAATCCGGAGATCATCCCAATCATATTCAAGCGCTCATTTATCTCTCGAGAGCCCTGCTCGATATGGGCCAATACCAACGGGCGCAACAACTCCTTCGCGCAGCCGTCCAATCAGCTCAGGAGACCACCCAGCCCCGCCTGATGGCCCAGGCACTCAGCCAATTGGGAACCTTACATCTCAATGTGGGAGAACTGGATTCAGCACTTGAGATCCTTCAAAAGGGGCTGAAGGTCTCCAGGGAAATCGAAGATCGACCGCTCATGGCTGCCATCCTCAATGATCTGGGCAATGCACATGCGGTTCGCCAGAACGACACAGAAGCCCTTGCGGCGTATACAGAATCCAGCATTCTCGCCGACTCCCTGAATGTGCAACCTCTCTCCATTCGAGCCATGATCAATGCAGCCCTGGTGGAAATCAGGCAGCAGTCCGCGCACAATGGGAAAATCCACCTGCAACAGGCATTGGAGAAAACACGAAACCTTCCGAACTCACACGAAAAAATTCAAAACCTGCTCACCATCGGAATGGGATTGAGGGACCTTAGCCACCAGATCACCGAGGAACATGCCACGGTATTCACGCAAGCCGCAGAGTCGTTTCGGGAAGCCATAAGCAGCGCGAAGGCAATTGGAGACTGGAAAAACGAATCATATGGGTGGGGATTTTTAGGAGAATTGTATGAAGAAGGGGCTCGCCATGAGGAAGCCCTCCAACTCACTCAATTGGCCATTCGAACGAGTCAAAAGGGCCAGGCCCCGGAAGCCCTTTATCGCTGGGAATGGAACATGGGCCGTCACCTCAAAAGTCTGGATCGGACGGACGAGGCCATTTCAGCCTACCAGCGAGCGATCGATACGCTTCAACCCATTCGTCAGCAACTGTCTGCCGGGCTACCCCAGAATCCGGCATCGTTTCGAGAATCGCTGGGAGCCTTATTTTTTGAGACCGCTGCACTGCTACTCCAGCAAGCTGATGCAGTGACAGATGCCACAAAAAAAGAAGGGCTTCTGTTCCACACCCGTGACACCATTGAAGCATTCAAAGCCGCAGAGCTCCAGGATTACTTCAAAGACGATTGCGTGGAAGCGAACCGGGGAAGAATTCAAGCCATCGATAAAGTATCCAACACCACGGCGATTATTTATCCGATTCTCTTTCCCGACCGGATGGCCATGCTGATAAGCCTTGGAGGAACGATAAAAAAAATCACCGTTCCGGTCCAAGAACGTGACCTGACGGAAAAAATTCACCGGTTCCGGGCCTTATTGGAAAAACGGACCACCCATCAATATCTCCCCCATGCGCAATCCCTCTATGATCTACTCATCCGGCCGCTTGAACCGTATCTGAGTGAATTCGGGATCCAAACGCTCGTCTTCGTCCCGGATGGACCATTGCGAACCATTCCCATGGGGCCCCTCCATGACGGAGAAAAATTCCTCATTCAAAAATATGCCATCGCGACAACTCCGGGACTGACGCTCACCGATGCTCATCCCCTGGATCGGGAGCAGGTCAATCTGTTGTCGATTGGATTGTCCGAAGGCGTGCAGGGATTTTCCCCGCTCCCCAATACACAAAAGGAGGTCAAAAAGCTTCAAGATCTCTTTGGCGGAAAAACGCTCTTAAACGAAGAATTCCGCATTCCCAATCTTGAACAGGACATGAAAGAGGAAAACTTTACGATTATTCATATCGCCTCACATGGAAAATTTGCAAAGGAGCCCAAGAATTCATTCGTGCTCACGTATGACAAAAAACTGAGCATGGATCATCTCAGAGAGCTTATCGGGTTATTTCAATTTCGAAAGGTCCCCCTGGATCTTTTAACATTGAGCGCCTGTGAAACGGCAGCCGGAGACGACCAATCCGCACTGGGCCTTGCCGGAGTGGCCGTGAAAGCGGGGGCGCGAAGCGCCCTGGCGACCTTATGGTTTATTAATGACCAGGCCTCCTCAATTCTGATCAATGAATTTTACGTCCGGCTTAAAGAAACATCGCTCTCCAAAGCCCAGGCCCTTCGTGAAGCCCAAGTAGCTCTGCTCGACCATCCTATCTATCGGCATCCCAGTTATTGGGCACCGTTCCTGTTGATCAACAACTGGCTCTAATCGGTCATCTCCGAGACTGATCCCAGGATTGGCAGAGCGTTTTTTGGACTTTGCATTAAGAGCCGTCTTCCCCAAAAGTCCCGCTGTCCACTCACCAGCTTCCATTTGCCAGATCCGGCTTCTGCCTCTCCAAGAAAAACGATCTATCTTCCGCTCCTGTCCGTTTTAACGCCTTGATCCCTTCCCGTTGATCTCGGCCGATTCACACTTATTGTCATTCCCACCTGCTGGAAGCAGGGATCCACCCGAAACAAACCAAAAGGGATGCCACATAAGGAACATGGTAAGGACAAGGGTATTGGCGTACGGCCAGACCATGAGAAATCAGACATCCCCATGCTACCACCCTCCTCTTTAACCAGAACCCTCCCCACCCCATCAGGCCTAAATGTTAACTCCTTCAACATCAAGCAGAAGAACCGTTGACACGGTGACAACGTCGTGACCACTGAGACAAAAACGATTAAATAAGAAACCCCCTATTTGTGGGGGGCCTAGACTCACAATCAATTGATTTTAAACATGAAATTTTCACCCCATGAAACGTTATCCCAACGGCACCATGGTTGCTTTGAAAAGAAGTAACAGGATCAATCAAACAGAACCAAAGAGGAGACTTTCCTCTTATTTGTAATAGGTTTCTACCATGCAACTGTACGAGGTTTACCAAAACATCGTCATCGGAACATCGATAACATGTGTGATCGGGCTGGCGGTTGCATGGGTGTTTTTCCTATCAAATCGAGGCAAATAAGAAGGACAAACGTCGATTTCACCATTCAGCCAGTCAAGTGTCCAGGTCGACCGACCTATGGCTTAGCCAGATGATTCGCGCAGATCAGCATGACAATTCGGTTGAGGATGTCTCTCACCAGGTCATCTGGTCATCCTCAGACGGTCATGGCCCCATCAGGATTCATCCGTTCAGAATAATAAGCGCTGTAGGGTGTAGAACCCTATAGTTTATGATCCCGATTATCTCCGTCATCCCCGTCGGCCTATCAATGCAGTCATCGGTACGCTGAAAGGCTCCCGACACAAACGTGTCGCACCTTTCGCCACGCACGCTTTCCCTTCGCTCAATCAGAGAGAAACGGAAATTGACAGGATGACAACCTCGTGTTCAGGGAGACAAACAGAATTGAATGCCGAATTCGCGGTTGGCATTGCTATTTCGTTCATAAACCGTTGGATTCATTCATGACAAA
>BQIW01000072.1 GCA_021604105.1 Nitrospirales bacterium
CTCGCTAGGCTGAGCAAACTAGAGGGGTTGGTTGGGATCGATGCGCAAAGCCGACCGAAGAAGATGGACCCGTTCGGACAGCTGTTCAGCGGAAAGCCGAACAGGCTCATGCGGCACACACCACACCGGTTTCAACGGATCGGGGTCGGTCTTGAGCCTTGGAATCAGATGCCAATGGATGTGAGGCACCTGATTTCCGAGCAGTTCATAGTTGATCTTTTTCGCGTCAAATACCTGTGTCAGTATCTGCGCCACGTGGGTGACTTCCTCCATCAACACGCCGCGCGCAACTCTGGATAAATCAAACAGTTCTGAAGCATGGTCTTTCAACACCAATACGGTCCAGCCCGCAAAAAACTGGTCCTCAAACACAAACGCTTTGGTCAGACCACAATCGGCAAGAAAATGATCCTTGAACGGCCATGCTCCAACACATATCTTGCAAGATGGCTCAGTCATGGCAACAGAAAAAACGAGGGGATCAAGAATTCACCAATAGAGAGAAAAGATTTCAGGGACACCACACGGAAGAGACGAAGCCGATTGGACCCATGGCACCTTCTGTTATTCTGGGTCAACATACCGCACATTCCCTTCATCTTGAAAGACTACATCCTGCAACATGTGGTATTTGAAAGTAGGGAGAATATATGAAAAAATGACCGGAGAAGCGAACGGTCCATCCACGGTCCAGAGTTGTCACCCGTCCGCCATCAGCCTTACGGTTGCTATAGTCCTGTCACTTCCATATTTGGAGAAGGAATCCATATGACGAGAGAACCTCATCGCTTGTCCAGAAGAACCCTGTTAAAGCAGGGTATGGGCATCTTCGGCTTGTTAGCTGGAGGCCTCATTAGCTCCTCCAGCCTTGCAGAAATACTCAAGGAACCAACTCCGCGTCAATCCCTGGGACCATTTTTCCCCGACGAGGGAGACCCGATAGATGCCATTCGCGAAAACCACGGGATCGGCATTCCCATCAGTCAGGCGAACGATCAGGATCTCACGTTTGTCAAAGGCCGCAGGGGAAAAGCCAAAGGACAGGTCATCTATCTGAAAGGAAAAGTCCTGAGCGCAAAAACCGGAAAGGCGATACCTCACACGGTGATCATCATGTGGAGTGCCTCAGCCTCCGGCCGATACAACCACAAAAAGGATGACGGTATGTTGAAATTTCCCCATCCCACGACCGGAGAAATCATTCACCGGACGTACGATGCGTATTTTCAATACTGGGGACGGGCGGTCACCAATGAGCAGGGAGACTATTGGTTCAAAACCATTGTTCCCGGCTTTTACCCCATCGATCTGGAAGCCGGACTGTACCGCCCTTCCCACCTGCACTTTCAACTGTTCCCTCCAGAGCATCCGAAACTGGTCACACAGCTCTATTTCCGGGGCGACCAAATCCCCAACAATGAACTGAACCAGAAATTACTGCCATTGGATGTGGTCATTCTGAATGCGGGACTCACAACAATCGATTTAGAGAGGGTGATCGTAGACTATGCCCCCGACACATCGGGAGAGATTTCGGAGGGCTTGGTCGGTCATTACGATTTTCTGGTGACAAACTAGGAGAACCAGGATTTTTCTGAAAAGGCTCTTTGGCGCAAGACCGGCTAGATTCGATCGGGGAAGTTAGAAATAATTCCATCGACCCCCAGCCGCTTCATCCGTGCAATATCATCAGGCTCGTCAACCGTATAGACAAACACCTTAATACTTTGCTCCTGAAACGCCTTTACAAGCGAAGGCGTCACAGCATCCAACGCCACTCCCACATGGGTCGCTTGAGCGGCGGTGGCAAAGGCCGTGTAAGGTATGGGCACGTCTTCGATTAACGCCAATGTGAAAGCATCTCCTATCAACCTTCTCACCGGTAACAGTTCTTCATGAAAAAACGAGGCATAAATCACTGTCCCCTGAAAGTCAGCCGCCTTCACCAAAGCGCAGACCTCAGCGGCAATTCCCCTTACCTTCAGCTCAATCATGACACCTGCCCGTCCACTGAGACAGGCGAGCGCTTCTTCCAGGAGAGGAATCCTTTCTCCTCCTCCCGCATCCAATTCCCGAAGTCCGCTGAGCGACAAATCCTCAATGCTTCCCTCCCCGTTTGTCGTGCGGTCGACCGAATCATCATGCAGGAGCACCAGAGCTCCATCTGCGGATCGCCGAACATCAAACTCGACCATATCGACACCATATTCGATCGCCAGTTCCAGAGCAGCCAGCGTATTCTCCGGCGCATGGCCCGCCGCACCCCGATGTCCGATACGAAGTGGATTCCTAACCCGATTAGTCGGCATTGTCATATAGATGCAATGTTTTCTGAGCTAGGACCATAATCCGCAAGAGTGGCCACATTACGCGTGAGTGAGAATGATACCGAGGGCAACCAGAACGCCGCCTCCCATGGCTGCCAGACTGTAGGGACGGTCTTCCCGCTCGGCTAAGGGCAGAAGATGCGTGGCTCCCACATAGACAAATGCCCCGGCTGAAACCGCCAGCAGCGCGCCAAGGACGGACTCATTGATTTGATGAATGATGGGGATTGCCAACAATGTACCCATCGGTGTGGTGAGAGCCGCAGCCAGAAAGGCCAACAGCAATGACTTTTTCGGAGTGAACCCGCCACGGAGTAACAGGACATAGGTGACGATCCCTTCCGGAAACTCATGCAAGACCATGCCGATACCCGCTAATGTTCCGGTTAAGACACTGACGCTAAACGTGATGGCATACACCACCCCATCCAATGTCGAATGCAGGCCGATCCCGAGCAGAGGAATCAGGCCAATGGCCGTATCGGGAGTACTATCGCAGACATAGGCGTGAATAAACCGGTTGAGCAGATGGAAGGCCAGATAGCCTCCCAGCAAATACACCGGCGCCTGTTCGTTCATGTGGAAGGCATGAGGAATGATATGGAGGAAGGCTACCGAAATCAGCACACCTGCTGCGAAACAGGAGAAATAGGTGGCATTGTATTGTCCCCATGTTCCAAACCGACGAATGACATAGAGGCCTGTGGTCGTGACCCCGGCCGCGAGGAGACTGGCCAGGATGGCATAACCGTAATGGGCATTCGTCATGAAGTCGGGTCACTTCTGGAATGGTTGCGGGAAAATATCTGCCAACCCCAGCAGGCATGACAAACTCAGGCAAGAATTCTAGTCTTTACCCGGAAGAGAAACAAGAATTATGGCACAAATTTTTATTAATCCTGCAAGCGAAAGACTTGATGGCATTTCACGCAAGCGTGGATGGTTTGTTCGAGATGAGGGAGAATCTGCTTGAGGTCTTTGGTCGGGATCACTGCCCCCAGCGCTTCCGCAGCTTGATGATGTGCCATCGCCAACTCATGGTATTCCGGCGGGAATGTGGCACCCTGCTCACGCTGCATGGCCACATGGTGTTTCGGGAAGCCCAGTTCCTCATTTGTCAGAGTAGCCGCCCCGGCAAAATCCTCTCGCCCTAATGCGCCAACAATGGCATCAATGGCTTCAAGATGCTCCCGCATGGTCAATTTCAAACCCTCCTTCGCAGCCGAAGGGAGATCCAAGGCCATGCGCTTTGTCACCGGGACTTTCGATATCTCGTGTCCGGGCTTGTGTCCGCCGGAATGATTGGTCTCTGCGATCGTGAAACCAACGCCCGACAATAACAAGGAAGCCAGAGTCATTCCGGCCCAGACCTTTCCCCGTTTCATGCCTTTCTCCTTTTTCATGATGTGGCGGCCAATTGGCCAAATCCATTTGGCTTAGCGGTTTGGCTGGCCAAGTGGCTGCTTAATACTGACTGCCCCACGCAAGTCTCCGACTTGGTAACCAGTGGCAGCATCGAAGGGATAGTGCTGCTTTAATAGTGTCTTGATCGATTCCGGCATCGTCTCTATTGGCCCATGACAGAGCAGACATTTTGGCTGGATGGGAATAGGCTTCATGAACCGATAGTACTGTCCTCCCGGTTCCGACACCACCTCCCCATGACTCATGCCGGCGAACGTTTCACCCTTTGCGGCCCGCGCAGCAAATCCTTCGAGGATGCGCTGTTCCCACGCATCCGGCATGCCGAGCAATGGATTCCGCACGCGTGTTCCCACGCGAGTCACCCGCCACCCGTTTTCCCGAGACAAGCGGTTGGCAATTTCCGGCGCTAATTCCGCACAGACCTTGATGGCCTCCATCGGACCACCTTTCGTCATTTCCCGGGTCATCGCCTCACCCAACTCTTTCAGGAATGCAGCAGTGACCTTCACAACAGCCTGTTCCCGTTCGCCGGTATCGGCCCTGGCGGGCCCCATGAACACCACCACTCCTGTGATCACCACACCGAGCAACAAACGGAATGAATAGGAGATATTTCTGGCAATCATGGCGGCCTCCTCTTTATGGGATCCTTCGGTTTATTGAGAGCCTGTACATTCACACAGGATGTTTACCGTTTCAGGGAACGGAGGTAGGCCAGGAGATCGGCAAATTGCGCTTCATCTAGGGCTCCTTCAAATCCTACCATTGCGGTGCCTGACCGACCGTTCATGATCACGGCTTTAAGATCAGCGTCCGACTGAGACTGGGTTTGTTCACTGGCCAGATTGGCGGGAGGAGGGTTTAAATATCCACCCATTTCTCCGTCACCTTTCCCCTCTATTCCGTGACAATGGCCACAAGACTGCCGATACAATGCTTTGCCTTTTTCGATATCGGCGGCTTCGGCAACAGCGAGTCCGGCCATCATGATTCCTATGACGACCCCTACCCACAGGATGAAACCATTCGTTTTCTGGTTTCCAGATTTCACCCGATCTACCCGTCTGATCATTTCTCATCCTCCTCGACCATCCCTGTGATGATTATTTGAATGTCATCATGTATGCGGTGATGGCATAAATATCCTTCTCCGGAAGCGCAGGTTTGGGAATATACGCTCCGCTCTCCGGAACAAAATCATCAGGGTTCAGATTGAAACGATACACCCAATCGGCCTGGAGACGATTCCCCATATTGACAAAAGAGGTACTGGACGTCCCGCCCGTATAGCCACGCCGGTTGTCCGCCGGCGTCCAATGGCAATTCTGACAGACATGCTCACGATAGAGTTGCTCGCCCCGCGCGATTTCGTCCGGCGTGCCCGGTTTCATGATGCCTTCAGTGATTCTCACATCTTTCAGAGTACTCAAATAGTCAGCAACCTTTTCCGCTTCACCAGCTGACAGCACAAGATGTCGGCCCTTGCGTTTGATCCTAAAATCGTAGCCGACCGGATAGAGTTTTTCTTTGGGATTTTGAAGCCATGCCACTAACCAGGCTCGTTGATATTTATTGCCCGCCCAGATCAGGTCAGGCGCCTCCTTTGTCGAACGGGGCATCGGCGCCCCCTGAATGCGATGGCAACCCACACAGGTGGATTGTACGATACCTTCTCCCTCATTCTTGAGGTCGGCCGCCCTTGCGGGAACCAAAATACCTGCCAGGAGCCAGCCAAGGAGAACGGCTCCATTAATGAACCCGCATGGTGTTCGGCAATCTGTCCCAAAGCCACTCAACTTCATCGTCTACCTTTCTTCTGTTCCCCTGACATTTAGTGCATCATCATGCCCCGGCCCTGGTGCCGTCCGCCTCCCTGATGACCTCCACCTCCGCCATGGGATCCTCCGGAAAAACTTTGCTCATACTCCATCACGGTCCAAATCTCTTCATCCGATAACATCCCACCAAAGGGAATCATCCCGGTCCCCGGCGATCCGTATTTAATCACCCAAAAAATTTCCCCTTCAGACCGATGTCTCCAGAACCCATGTGACCGGAATACACGAGGCGGGGGGTTGAGAGTCGCCGCACCTGGGCCATCGCCGCGTCCACTCACCCCATGACAATTAACGCACGTGCCCTTGCCCTCATAGATTGCCTTGCCTTTTTCGACAATGTCCGGTGAGGACGGCAACGGGCTCCGCAGCGCTCTAGCTTCAGCCAACTTGTCCGCGGGGACACGGGGCATCATCATCTGTTGGTGCCCATGTTCCTGTGCCGACACCGGCGATCCACTCACCACCAGCGCTAAGATGAGTCCACTCGCCCATCGAAATGCCTGTCTCATTGTTCCTCCTTGTGTCTTCCCTTCTATGCATCCGACAACCACACGAGGCCCATACCAACTCCTTCATATGCCCCCCGGTCACATCGCGCACGTTCCGCCTACATTGAGGTTATCGGCTCAATGATTCCACAGGCATCACGAGGTCCACCGGCACATCCTGGATTGAGTTCGTTATCCTGATCGCAATAGAGATCTTCATTGGTGTGGATGATAAATGAACTGCCATCTTCATCAAACACGCTCAACCGCCCATCCGATAACGCAACCCGGGTAGTCACCGCATGCAGTTTTCCCACTCCGTCGACCACCGTGATATTCACTAGATCACCCATATGGTAGGGATGGTTAAAATCAGGTGCATCGGGGGTAGATTTCCCAAATGGACCGGGATCATGGTGCCCTTTGGCTGCTCCGCAGGGTTGGCAGTTGGCCGTTTCGTGGATATGGACCGCATGCTTTCCGTCCTTTAAACCATTAACTTCCATCTGGACATACAGTTTTTTGATGCCTTCTTCAGATTCAAATTCCTTGAGAGTGGCGGTTCCCGTTATGGCCGGATCCGTGCATCCTTGAATGGTCGCCTTGGCCGATTTAGATATTTCGTGGTTTCCGTAATGACTACATCCCCCAACGACCGCCAATAGTAGCGCCGCAAACCCTACCATCTGACTTGTTCTGAATTGTTGTTCCCGCATGATGCCCCTCCCTCTATATGTATATATTATGAATAAGAGATGAAATCCTTTCACACGACTGCGTGGTGTGTTCTTAAGAACATAGATGCACCATTATGTTCCTCCGAATGTTCGAATATAGGCGATGATCTGCCATGCCTCCTTATCCGTAATATACTGCGGCATGTACGCCACCATGTCGGTCCCATGACTCCCATGAATCAGAACCCAGAACAGTTCCCCATCACTTCTGGCTGCCTGCCAGGCCGCATCTGCAAAATTGGTTGGCATTGTGATATCAGGAGGAAAGGTTCGACCCACGGCAGGTGCCCCTGTCCCCTCCCAGCCATGACAAAAGGCGCACCAGCCCTTGCCTTCATAGAGTTTTTTTCCGTTCGCAATAAATTCCTCTGTGGGAGTGAATGGATTCGTAAAAGATAGGGCCTGTTCCATGCGATCGGAAGGGACCCGCGGCTTGAGGTCCCCGGCACTGCCCGCCCAAACCGAGGCACAGACGAAAGAAACCGTGGCAACGATGATCCAGACTCTCGATTGAATCTTTTGCCTCAATATTGTTTGCATTAGGACCGTCTCCTTTGCTGGTGATATGGGCCTGGCTGATCCCCTGTCTCCATATGGCACTCCAAATTGCGTGCCAGTGTAAAAGTAAGTGATATTTACCCAAGGTTTTCCTCTTTCAAGGATGAAAGTGAGGCAATTTGCATCACTCCTTAGACAAGGCAGATGCCCAAATTTCCCCAAACCACTGTCGTAGGCTGTGAGGCCCGAATGGGTAGGACACTGGAAGGGAACCCCTTCGGTGCATTGGCCTTTTCTAGATTGTTAAGAAAGGAGATGATCTGGCGCGACAACGAACCAAATATTAGACAGTTCAGGTCCGAAGGCAGCACGACAGAAAGCCAGGAACGATGGATGAATGCAAAGGGGAGAAATGCCGGTGAATCACACGAGGTTTCAGGAGAATGTTGCAATCAAACTGTAGGATTTTGGCGTGGAAGTCCAGACCGGCGTGATCTTATTAATGCCAAGTGCTTTCTGATGGCAGCAGGAGAGTGAGCAAGATTTTACAATAATCTTCCGTCGGATTCGTCCTTGGGCGCGTCTATGGCCTGGAGTTCCAGCCCTTCAATTTCCTGCAACGTCTTCCCGGCGATGCCTTGCAGGTCCCCATACATGCCCACGGTCGCCATCATCACCCGATCAATTTGCTCTTCACGTTTAGCCCATTGCTTCATGATGACTTTCCGCTCTTTATCAAGATCCTCCTTCATCGAGGAGAACCCTTCGACGATCGCTTGAACCCGTTGCCGGAAGCGCGGACCCATCAAATACTGATAGACCATTTCCATTTTGGTTTGCTGCCCTTCCGAGGCCTGCCGGGCGCCGGCCACCTCCATGAGCGTATTACGCATGGCAATGGCCAGCGGCAGGGCGACTTTGGGATGGGTGACCCAGATGCCGTCGATGAATTCGAATGTTTCTACTTCTTTGGGTAGGGCCTGGCTGACGATGATCGCAATTTCAGCTTTGGCCTGCCGCTGATCCTCACGTAATTTGATGAGCCAGCCATCACTCCAGTTCTTGGTTCTCTTCGATTCCCACAAGATGGTTCCGCAGGCTTGCCCGAATGAGCCGGCAACCCGGTGCAGCACATCGCCGCCATGCTCGCCTTTGGCCACAGGTGAAATCTGATCCAGGGGGAATTTTGAGGTGAGCATCGCTTCGAGTTCCAGCTCCTGGACTTCGCCCTGAAGTTGTTGGGATCCCTGTTCAGCACGACGCTTGAGTTCTTCAATTTGTTTTTGCATGGACGCAATGGTCTGCTCTTTCTCCATGACTTTAAATTTGAGCCCTTCTTCGGCTTCTTTTTTGGCCTGATCCCTCGTGGCGGTGAGTCCCTCCTGGACGCGCTTTTCTATGGTGAGATCCAATTCGCGTTTGGCGTCATCAAGTTCCCGTTGCTTACGGAGCAGATCGGCTTGAACTTTTTGTGCTTCCGCAAGCTTTTCATCCTTGTGTTTAAGAATTTCCTGAATCTCACGTATTTCTTTAGATTTCTGGTCGAGATCATTCGAGAGCGCCAGCCTGGCTTTTTTCGCTTCTTCCGCCACAATTTTGTTGCGTTCGAGTTTTAGCTTGTCAGCCACCTGCTCTTCGAACCTTTCCTGCGATTTGGCCAGCAGAGCTTCGCGCTCACGCAAGGCCGCATCCCGCTTGGCGGCATCAGCATCTTTTTGAGCAAGTCGTTGCTCGAAGTCCCGCTTGGTGGCTTCGAGAAGAGGGGCCGCGAGCGACTCAGTCAGTTTGATTTCCGTTTTACACTGCGGGCAGATGATCGTGGGTTCAGTCATAGAATTTCTTGTTGCTCTTCAATTGAATAATAGAAATATCTTTCGTAGGGATAGGACCTGAATACTCCGTCCTCCCAAGGATTATTTAACCACGATTTTATCCAAACGAGCTTCGACCTGCCGAAACAATTCCAGCGCAAATTGATCACGATGAGAACCCGAACATTCTCCGTAGGCTTTCGGAGTGGCCAAACGGGGGCGATCCAGCCGAAAGATTTGCGTCTGGAGTAAACCTTTCAGATCATGACGTTCCAAGTCGATGGGTTGCAACATGACCGGAATGACGGCTCGACCTCTACTCTTCACAAACTTGGGAAGTTCGTGATCCCGAATATATTGGGACCCGAGCAACGCAGGGCTGATCAGGACCAAACCCACGTCGCACTCTCCCAAGGCGTGTTGAATTTCTTCGTGCCATTTTTCGCCTACCAGGATATCGCTATCCCGCCAGAAGGTATAGTGATACTGCTTGGAGGGCGCGGCCTGCTCTTTAAACTTTTTCAACAATCGAGTCGCCAGATCACGATTGGCGCGGGCATAAGACACAAACACGGTGACGTTCTTTTTCATACTCGTGTAAGCAGGAGCGGCCGGTCTGTCGAACCATCCTAGCCAACACATGCAACAATGTACAGGTCAGGGTCTTGCTGATTGTTCCCTCTTCACATACGACCTTCTTCATGTCAGGATTGAGGCTTCACTCACCATCTCGGTTGGCCTTAGAATGACACAGAAGATTCTCCTGATCGGCAATTCTGATGGAATCGGAGCGGCGGTGACCCGTGCCCTTATTGCCCGTGGCGAACATGTCGTCGGACTTTCAAGAAGCCCCAGTCCATTTGGTCCCGACGGCCCACGGCATATCGTACAGGATATCACCGCTCCCGAATATCCGCAGGTCCTAGAATCTCTTCTTGCCGACGAAGGACCGTTTGACGCCTGCATATTTTGCGCGGCCATTGGTTCGAGATTGACACTTCCTGATCTCTCACAGGAGGCACGCGTCATTGACGTGAATTTCACGTCGATGGTACGGACCCTGGCCGCCCTTGCCCCCGGCTGGCTTGCGCGAGGACAGGGACACTTCATCGGCCTATCAAGTCTCGCCGATGATTTTTACAACGCCGACTCCCCTGCCTATACGGCATCGAAGGCCGGGTTCAGTCATTATTTAGTCTCCATGGGATTAAAACTCCGATCGCATGGCGTGTACGTGAGCAATATCCGCTTTGGCTTTGTGGATACGAAGCTGCCCAAGGCGTCCTGGAAGCCCCTGATGATGACCGCCGATCAAGCCGCAGGCCATGTCCTACGCTGCCTGGAAACAAAACCCATGCAACTGAGCGTCCCCAAACTCGCAGGCCTCGCCATTCATGGTATCCGTTGGATGCAATCCATTCGAATATGGTGGTCCTAAAAACGGTTTAAACCATTGGCAGGATTTGATACAGTCGTGAACTTCAGATCACCCGTCACTTCGCCTCTTGACCCTCTGTGCTCACACTTTCCTGAAAGGAGCCTTGCCTGATGACCGGAACCCACCATTCCGACCCTACTCATGGGGAAATCATTCGCCACTTGGGTCCACTCACTTCTCTAGCCGGAACCTGGGAAGGCGATACGGGTGTCGATATCGCACCGGCCAAAGAGGGCAGCCACGAAACTCATTTCCGGGAACGCTTGCAGTTTGATCCGATCGGACCGGTCGTCAATGGCTCGCAAGTGCTCTATGGTCTCCGTTACTCGACTGTGGCCTGGCCATTGATTCAGGAACAGCCGTTTCACGAAGAAGTAGGGTATTGGTTGTGGGATGCAGCCAGCCAACAGGTGATGCGGTGTTTTATGGTCCCTCGAGGCGTCCTGGTGAATGCAGGTGGGACTTCGGCACCTGACGCAAAAGAGCTTCACACGGCCGCTGACGCGGGGAACGGTGTGTATGGCATTCTCTCCAATCCCTATCTGGATCAGGCTGCAAAACCGGTGCGATATGAATTATCTGTCACCATTCACGAAACCTGGAAGTTTAGCTATACGGAAGATACGCAGTTACTGATTGCGGGACGCCCTGAGGTGTTTCACCACACTGATCAAAACACCCTGACACGCATCCAACTTTAGGGGATTAGAAAGGCGAACGGTCTTCGTTGAAAATTATCATACGATCACTGATCCCCTTTTTTCTCTAGGATCAATGAAACTTTTTTCTCCCAGTCATATACCCACACGTCACCCGTCCCGATGGAATAGACCCATCCATGCAGGCGCAGATTTCCCCGACGCAATCCCGTTGCGACCGCCGGATGCGTCTTCAGATGATCGAGTTGAACCAACACATTTTCCCGTATGGTAGCCGCAAATAACTCCTCTCCCTGCAAATGCGTGTATAGATCTTTCATAATTCGCGTTATGGTCTCGGCATGTTGCAGCCAGGCTTTGACAGCAGGAAGCTCCTGAAGTTTTTCCGGATGCAACAAGGCTGCCATGGCAACGCAATCCGTATGTCCGCAAACGATACTATCCTTTACGTGAAGGACGGAGATCCCATATTCAAGAGAGGCGGTGCTTCCCCCGATGGCCGCACCATTGGTCGGAATTACATTCCCGCATTTCGAATAATAAACAAATCCCCCGGTTCGGTTTGGGTGAGCAGGGTAGGATCAATCCGTGAATCTGAGCAGGTCACACATACGACTCTTGACTTTTGATGGCTGGACAGGCCCATAAAGAGCTCTTTCTTTTTTAAAACACCTCTTCCTGAAACGTGATCAACCCTTTTTATAATTTTTCCATTTCCTCTCCCTGTAAAAAGATCGCACTTAATTTCTTGTGTCGACTATTGGCCTTTCACTGTCTGGCTGGGGTACATTGGATGGATTATCGGCCAAACCCAGGACCGTTCATGGCTCGTTCCCGGGTACCATTTTTATACAACAAGAGACACGTAGCCCTTTTGATTCTTTTGCCTTCATGACACAGCCAACTCCTGATTACGACCATTTTCGGGCAACCCTCCTGACCCTGCAGAATGAATTGTTGTCCGTATCCTCCACCGGCCGGGAAGCAGCCCAACCAGTGGAATTGGACCAAACCACAGTCGGGCGGATCTCACGAATGGATGCCCTTCAACAACAAGCGATGGCCCAAACCGCTCAACAACGTCGACACATTCAATTGCAGCGGATCGAATCAGCCCTCCAACGTCTTGAAAACGGCAAATTCGGTTGGTGTGTGAGATGCGGGGAAGAAATTTCCAGAAAACGATTAGACGTGGATCCCACCGCTCCCCTCTGTTTCTCTTGTGCTGATGGAAGAAATCGATGAGTGTCACAGGCCTTCCTCACCGCCCCTTCCTCAATTGGAAGCAAGGAAGGAACTGGGAGGACGGTCATGAAGAAATTTCATACTGAGAAAGTTGACCAAGCCTTGTGGGCCATTTTCTATCATCCCACTCCTTGTTCATCCTAAATCCTCACGCGGGGAACTTGTCGCCATTTCTCATACCTGCCCACTGTGCTTCAAGCCGGAATCCACACGAGTGGGAAACGACCGGTGGCGGCCGTACTTTTCCTGCGACCACTGTCGGCTCATATTCGTTCCGCCCGCCTATTACGTATCACCCAACGAAGAAAAAGAACACTACGATCACCACGAAAACCATTCTGAAGATCCTGGTTATCGAAAGTTCTTAAACCAGTTGGCCGAACCACTCCAGGAACGCCTGAGACCCAATAGCTCCGGATTGGATTTTGGAGCTGGTCCGGGTCCAACCCTCTCGCTCATGCTTCAAGAATCCGGACATACCATGTCGATTTACGACCCCTTTTATGCATACAATCCTGCTGTTCTGAAACAGACCTATGATTTCATCACAGCCACGGAAGTGGCCGAGCATCTGCATCATCCCGGACTGGAACTGGATCAGTTATGGGCCCGACTGAAGGTTGATGGCATCTTGGGCATCATGACCCAACTGGCGCCACCCGACCGACCATTTCTCGATTGGTATTATATTACAGACCCCACGCATGTCTGCTTTTTTTCACACGAGACCTGGGCATGGCTGAGCTCACGATGGGGAGCGGAAATTATCTATTTGCAAAAGAATGTCGTCTTATTTCGTAAACCGTCGGACACCCAACCCGGATAGATTCTCACTCGCTCCGGATATTGCCCATGCCTTCCGACATCGACATCGCCATCATCGGCGCAGGAGCAGCAGGTCTGGCAGCCGCCATTTTCGCGGCGGAGACGAACCCGAATCTCTCCATTCTCCTTCTGGACAGTGCCAAAACCATCGGGGCCAAAATTCTGGTCTCCGGGGGTGGACGCTGCAATGTCACCAATCAACGTGTCAACGCTTCCGACTTCCACGGAAACAGAAAGCTGATTGACCGGATCCTTCGACGCTTCGACGAACAGACCACCGTTCGATGGTTTGACTCTTTAGGGATCCCGTTAAAGACTGAATCCACGGGCAAACTGTTTCCTGTGAGCAACAAAGCCCGGACAGTCCTGGACGGGCTCCTCAGACGATGCGAGACATTGGGCGTTTCCCTTATGACTCACCACCCCGTTCGAAACCTCACCAGGGAAGGAGAGGAGTTTTTGATCCAACATTCCCAGGGAAAGCTTCGGGCCAAACGAGTCATTCTCGCGACCGGTGGCCGGTCTCTCCCCAAAACCGGATCCAATGGATCGGGTTGGGAGTTGGCCAAACGGTTGGGGCATACCGTCACCCCCACCTATCCGGCCTTAGTGCCTTTGCTCCTTGAGCCTTCGTTTTTCCATGCCACCCTTTCCGGCATTTCTCATGACGTAACGCTCGCAACGACTATTGCGGGAAAAAACTTCGATCGATCCACCGGCAGCTTGTTGTGGACACATTTCGGCATCAGTGGGCCGGTGGTCCTGGATGCCAGCCGGGTTTGGGTACGCGCGGCCGCGCAAGGAGAAGCTGTCCGCCTTCATCTCCATTGTTTCCCGCACCTCTCCATCCAGGAGGTGGAGAAATGGCTCATGCAGGCCGCCTCCCTCCCCGGACGAAAACTCGTCCCCACCCTGTTAGCCGAGCGGTTACCCACGCGTGTGGCTCACACCCTGGCCGGCATCCAAGAACCTGTGCTTTCTGACACTCCGGTTAACCTCCTGTCCAAAGAGGCTCGCCGGAATCTGGTCCGGACACTCACCCATCTTGATCTTCCCGTCATCGGATCACGCGGATGGAACTTTGCTGAAGTCACCGCCGGCGGTGTCCCCCTGGAAGAAATAGCGGCCCATTCCATGAGTTCCCGACACGTGCCGGGGCTCTATCTGATTGGAGAAATGTTGGACTGCGAAGGCCGTATCGGTGGGTTTAACTTCCAATGGGCCTGGGCAACAGGGTATTTGGCCGGATGCCATGCGGCCTTGGATATCATGAAACAACCAGCAGCAGAGGAAGGGTGATGAATCAGTATATTTTCGACAATAATTCCGATGCGCGGGAATTTCAACGATTACAATTGGTTGAAGCCGCGAACGATCCGACGACCATCAGGCTGTTAGAGGAAACAGGAATCCAGCCAGGGTGGCATTGCCTGGAGTTGGGCACAGGGGCAGGATCCATCTTGCGTTGGCTGGGAAGTCAGGTGGGACCAACAGGGCTGGCAGTGGGCGTAGACAAGAAAACCACCTACCTTCACAAGGATGATTCTCCCCATATTCAGATATACCAAGGCTCTTTCCTTGATATTCCCTTAGACCAATCCTTTGATCTCCTTCATAGCCGGTATGTCCTGATTCATAATCAAGAGGACGGAGCAATTCTGAGGAAATTGTGCTCACTTCTCAAGCCAGGAGGCTGGGCACTCTTCGAAGAACCGGACTTCACCTCGGCAACATTGCCCGAACCAGAGCAAAAGACCCCGCAAGGCAGGGTGAACCGGGCCATTTGTCAGATGTTCATCAATGTCGGATTAGATCCAGCCTATGCTCTCCGACTTCCGCACAAACTGGAAAAAGCAGGATTCCATATCGTCAAGGCTCAAGCCCTCATGCATCTCTGTCCTGGAAATGCGCCAATGGCTAAGGTAATGGCGGAGTCGGCTCTGGTACTCGAACAGGAGTATACAACGACCGGCTTATGCTCACCAGAAGACATTCAAGCATATGTCAGACTCTCACGGGACTCCACCCATTGGGCATTGTACCATTCCACCACCTCGGTGATCGCTCGTAAGCCCATGATGTGATCCCACCCACATGTTCCTCATCAAGCCATATCGTCACGATCTTAAAAAATTGGAGACCCCATTCACACACCAGCAATGAACTCGAATGCCTTTCCTCGGCTGATCCTCAGTCTGCTCTATTCAATCCATATGTCAACGATGGGTGCGAGGTGAATCTTCTGTGGGCATCGTCATTGACACTCTCTCCTCCCCAATCATAAACACTCCCATGACCCTTTCCATTTTTCCTATTAATTTTCAGGACTGTTTTCCAGGAAAGGGGCACATTCCTTTAACAGCCCATCGAGGCATACTGATTGCAGATTTCTGAAGGTTATGAATGCTCCATGCCAAGACGGAAGGATTCAGCTGATTGTTGAGCGGAGAGATATGCTTTAACTTCATACGAGGCTTCAAGGAGGTTGCCATGAACACGAGTTATGTACCGGACACGACTCAACGAACCGCAGGAATGTTTTCCGGCCAGAGCTATCGGGGCGGAGCCCTGGTTGTTGATGACGAAGCCGCGATTCGCAAGGTCGTTCGAATGGTCCTGGAAAAAGACAGCTACTACGTGGTGGACGCGGAAGACGGGGCTCAAGCTATCCGCATCCTCAACGAGGGAGAGCATCCAGTGGTTATTGATGTCATCATCACGGACATTCGCATGCCCAATATCAATGGCATAGAAGCCATAAAATATTTTCAACGGGAACACCCCAGGCTGCCGTTGATCGTCCTGACCGGGTTTCCGGATATCGATTTGGCCACGCAGCTCATGAAACAAGGAATAACCGATTATTTAGTCAAACCGGTGGATCGGAAAAAACTACACACCGCCGTGGCCGATGCCATAGCCTCACGCCATCTCAACTGGTTTTCTTAAGGTTGTTCTTTCAAAATTTTGAGGGGGATCAAGGGCAAAAGACTTTCATCGGTTCTTCTGCGTGGAGATAAGAAAACGAAGAGGGGGCTTTTTTTGGCATAGTCTTCTCCGGTCTATTCTTTTATCCTTTTAGCTTTATCCTTTCCGGAAATTCGGGCATAATGTGGTATTCTTCTCTCTGACCATTATGTCGTTCCTTGACCATTTTTTTAATATCCTCCCGATCTTTCTCCCAATTTTATTGGTCATCGCACTGGTCAGCACAGGGCTATGGGTGGCCCATTGGTTCTTCTTCCGCCGGAATGGCGGATTGAAGGAGGAAGACCGATTCTCAGCCCGTGTGGGGATGTTGCTGCTGGTGGGCATTGGGGTTGTTCTCATTCTCCTGGCCCTTCCACTTGACAAAGAAACTCACAAAGAACTTTTCCAGCTATTAGCGCTGTTGATTACAGCAGTGATCACTCTTTCTTCTACGACCTTCGTCTCAAATGCCCTGGCGGGCATTATGTTGCGAGGCATGCAAAGTTTTCGGTTGGGTGATTTCCTTCGTGTAGAAAATCAATTCGGGCGGGTTACCGAGCGGGGCTTGTTTCACACGGAAATACAAACAGAAGAACGCGACCTCACAACTCTTCCTAACTTATTTTTAGTTTCCCACCCCATTACCGTCCTTCGTTCCTCGGGCACGATTGTCTCCGCCACGGTGTCGTTAGGCTATGACATCTCCCACAAAACCATTGAAAAGCTCTTATTGGAAGCCGCGCTTGCAGCTAAACTTAACGACCCGTTTGTCCACATCTTGGAACTCGGGGATTTTTCCGTAACGTATCGAGTCTCTGGATTTTTAAGTGAGGTCAAACAACTGTTGAGCGCCCGGTCGAACCTTCGCGCACAGATGCTTACCACGCTGCATGGTGCGGGAATCGAAATTGTCTCCCCTGTAGTCATGAATCAACGCCGGATGGAGGATGGCATTCAAGTCTTACCACCTCAATCCTCAGAATTTTCGCATGCAGAAGAGAAGGTGGTGGAAAATAATCCTGAATCACTGATCTTTGACAAAGCCGATGCCATGGCACAGATAGAGGCATTAAAAGAACAGCGCGAAGCGATTCGGGGGGAAATTACTGTCTTAGAGGGTCAAGCCAAATCCAAAAAGGAACACATCGGCCCATGGATTGAACAACGGATAACACGCATTCGACAGGAAGAAGAGCGCCTCTCCCTCCAGATTCAACAAGCCGAAGCAGCAAAAATTGAGTGAATTCCCCTGAAAAATGCCTCATGGTCAGGAAGCATTTCAGAGATTCCATACTTTCCCTGATTAGAGAAGATCAAGCTCACCTATCCTCTTCAGGTGTATTGAGGTCCTTCGCTACTGTTTTAAAGTAGGCCAGAAGGTCTCGCACCGATATTATCCCAATGATAGCTCCACTTTCTCCGGTGACAGCCAAGTGGCGAATTTTACGATCGGCCATGAGATCCCTGGCATAATGGACGGACATATTTCTGTCTACGGTTATGATCGGACTGGACATCAGTTCCTTCACCTTCAAGCGTTCAACTTGGGCCGGGTGTTCAGCTACCGCACGCACGACATCCGTTTCAGTCACAATTCCGGAAAATTCAGACTCCTGCTTAACCAACAAAGAACCAATCCGCTGTTTATGCATATGTGTAGCCGCTTCCTGAACGCTGGCATTTTCAGTCACAAAACTCAGATTCCGTGTCATGAATTGCCCAATCGTGGCCATGTCTCTTCCCTCCTGCTTCAAAATTGGAAAAGCCTATTGTGGAGGAAATGCCAGAAAAGATCCAGATTAAAAACGTTTCCGTTTTCTATTAATCTTCACACACAGGGAGTGTTGAATAATAAGGATGCTCAAGGGCAAATTTGCGCAGGATGAGATTCCTCTTCAAAGGCTCCGGGTCGGTTCAAAAAAGTCCGTCCAGCAAGGCCGCAGCCGTTTTTCCGCGCGGAGCGTACGCTAAGTACGTGAGCACGGAAAAATGGCGAGAACGCCGCTGGCGGCTTTTTTCAACAGACCCACATAACAAGTGAAGCGTTCGTCGTATCAGCGGATTCCACTCTCGTTTTTCGTTAATCCACAGGCACGGGCCACCCCATCACGATAGCGAAGCCAAAGATTCAATGCTTTTTTAATCGCGCCCAGAATTTCCTCTTGATGGGAACGAGTACCGGCATAGTGGACCACCATTGCATAGGCATCATGACGATGACCGGCCTCAACCATTTGATGCGCTCGAATGAGATCCATGGCTTGGGGTGAAACCCCCTGATACTGGACCAGGGGGTGATACTTAATCTTTTCATAAATATGCAGGGGTGCTTTGGATTTGACCGGATGGAGGAGTTCTTGACGATCATTGACGCTGCCTTCGACAAAAATCGTCAAAACGGCTGCAGCTAAGACCCAATCAGAACTACTAGAAATCCGGTCCAACCATGCCCGATAGCGCCGGGTAGCAGGTAACAACTGAATATTCTCAAATTCGCGTAAGCGAAACCCTAACCCCTCCATCATTCTCATAAAAAGTTCCGGATGTGAAGTTCCCAATGAAAGCATCCCGGTATCTTCTTCATAAATATTTTCGGCTAACATTTTTCGGACTTCTAATGGAGGATTGTGCCCATGAATCCGCGCCAGAAAAACAGGGAAGTCTCGAACATAGACGGCATACTCTTGCTGATAATGAATTTTGAGCTGAGATTTGGACATGGATGGCCCGACGAACTGCGGCCAGGCCCAATGATGCTTCTGAGCCATGATATTCAACAATTGCAGGCGGAATTGGGCTGAGGATAGTTTTTTAATGGACACTTCTTACTTTCTATTAATAATTCGGTGAAGGATCAATTCATCAATACTCAGACCGACTGCACCGATTTTATAACCATTCGGATTTCAATCGATTTTCTAAAGTCTTTGATTTTTGGAAGATTAATAACTACAAATTCAGCCATTGAAGAATGATTTCTGGCTTCCATGAAGTATTGCCCGACCATTCAGAATAGCAGGATGAGGCAAGCATGCTATTTATCCTTAAGAAATTAAAGGATCACCCAGAAAGCAGCACATCCCTCCCATAACAAAAGCACATAATTACCATTCAAACCATATCATATCCAGTGTTATTACCCCCATCATTCTTCTTTCTGGATAAAGGGAAATCAACGACATAACCTAATTAAAATAGCATAAATAGAAACAAGATCGGAAAATTATGGCCAGGTCATTATCAATGTGAGGCATTCTACAAAATGTGCCAATCAGCATCGGAATAGAAAGGCCCGTCAATACCGTATTCGTCGAAAAATTTTCTCGCGTTTTTGGCGTTTTAACTCAAATGCTCTCAAGCTTATCTCGATGCTTAACAATAAGCGAATCGTGTTGTACCGAGAGTAAAAAACAATGACCGTATCAGCCATTTCAGGAATCGAGCGGACACCGGTTGGACACGTATTGATGAAAATTCATCGAATCATCAAAATGTTACGTGTCAAAGACTAAGAGGAATGGAATGTGGCAACACGTTTGCTTTCGCCTAATCAAGTAACGGGCAATAGGAAAAATTCATTGAAAGTGTCGATCTTCAACACACGGAGGGATTAACCAATGATGTATGTAGATAGCCGGTACATAGACCTGGCTCGCAAAAGCGAACTATTACAACATGAGCACGCCATGAACCAATTACGCAGACAGGTGGCGCAGCTCTCAAAAGCGGTGGCTTGGGAATTGGAACAACATCACTCCCATCTCAAGGAACTCCAAAAGGTGGAAGAGACTCTTACCGGTAAAAGCCAGCCTGCACACGCTACTCAGCCGACCTTGGAACCAACCCCGTCTACGACCGGCAAATGGACTAAACAGCGAAAACGCAATCACCGTTCTTTTAGAAAACCAGCAGCCGAACTCGTCGGATAGGTTCTCCCTGTCCCTGGTTTATCGCTTGACCCACGGAATTTCCGTGGGTCATCTCTTTTTCCTCTTCAGGTTCATTCCAAAGACTAATAGGCAAAAGCTGCAATCATGCTCCTCACACAGCCCCCAAACAAGTTAATGGATTGGCCTGCCTCATTCAGAAAATAATGCCCATTCTCAATTCGTTGACCTAGGGACTCCGGTAACCGTCGTCGGAGTTCTGCAAACAAAAACTGGATGGGACAAACGCTCGCCGACAGCACCGACCATACCCGCCTACGAATCGCTCTCCCCCCAGGTTCTCTTACAATACGACACGAATACGATTATTCGGAGGAAACCCCGTCAGGTGATGTATTCGATGGGGAACCGTCGGATGACCGCGGCACCCGAATCATTAACATCTGCGGTTCAACCAATTCCATATCATGTACATCATGCAACTTTGCAATACCGTTCAGCGCCGTGGCAATATTTCCATCCTGGCTCCGAATCCATGCGGCATGAGGGGCATAGGAAAGTGATTCACGAATGCAGAAGCCGCAGGCTTCTATATCTGGTTGCCGATCCTCGACGGGAACCTGGGACCGTAAACGAATAAACACATTGCCGGACGGCACCCCTTGCGGACCATTGGGCTCAAGACGATAGACCGGTGTCAGGATAAGCTCGGAAGGAAACCCTGACAAAGCAGGCACCTCACCTCGACACACATTGATAACCGGATCATCAAAAGAGTACAACACCAACGCGGTCAGAGCCGGAGGCACTGGCCCATGAACCGCAAAGCAGTCAGATTCACGAACATAGACACGGGACAAGGCTTGTGTTTCTATCCTCATCCTTAGAGGAAAGTCAGAAAACGGATCTTTCAAGGCCATTAGCCATTCTACGAAGGAATGGGAAGCAAGTCCAAGGACCATTGCGTATTCAAACAGAAGGAGAACACCCATGCTGTCATTTCGTTATGGAGGACAATCCGGAAAATCGTTCAAGCTGAAAACCGATGAAGATCTCGTGGTCGTGCGGACGCAGAGTCGTCGACCATTGGAAGCCGCCGCTCAGTCAACTCGGGCTCGCCAAGCTCTGGACAATCTTGAGCCGGTGCATCGATTTCAACATGCCGGCGTGGAAATTTTTCGATATCCCCAAACCGTTCGACGCGCAAGTGCGAGAGGCGCCATTCGTAGCACCATAAAATCCATAAACGACGTACAATTTGCCGGACGGGTCCTGGTCGATCCGCAGTCAAAAAAACCGGTCCTGTATACCGAAAACCTTTTTGTTAAATTTGATGATGATCTGGCGGAATCCACTTGTCGAAAAATATTGAAAGCCTCCGGACTCGGAATCAAACGGGTGTTGCAATATGCTCGAAACACCTTCTTCATCGAAGCGCCCGAGGGCACAGGACAAAAAGTGTTTGCCATAGCCGAAAGTCTCCTACGTCATAAACATGTGGAGCTCTGTCACCCTGAACTTGTCAGACAAATGGGATGGCGCACAGCATTCCCACAACAATGGCACCTGAAAAAGACCACGATTGATGGAACGGTCTATGATGCCCATGCCAACGTGGAGGCCGCCTGGGCACTCAGTGAGGGAGAAAATATCACTGTCGCGATCATTGATGACGGGATGGATCTTGATCACGAGGAGTTTGCCGGTTCAGGAAAACTTATCGCTCCTCGCGATGTGACACGCGCCACTGATGATCCTCGACCCGGCAGCCGGGATAATCATGGAACCGCCTGTGCAGGCGTCGCCACCGGCAACGGTTTTCATGGTGCTGCCGGGGTCGCTCCCAAAGCCCGTTTGATGGCCATTCGTTATGTATCCCCGTTAGGTTCACAAGCCGAGGCTGATGCATTTATCTGGGCTGCTCAACATGGTGCGGATATCATTTCCTGTAGCTGGGGGCCTGAGGATGGCGCCTGGTGGGATCCACGCGATCCGCGTCATCACACCGTCGTTCCCCTGCCCGATTCCACACGCCTGGCTATTGATTGGGCCGTCGCGAACGGACGCAATGGAAAAGGCTGTGTGATCACCTGGGCCGCCGGCAATGGCAACGAAAGTGTCGACAACGATGGATATGCCAGTTATGAAAAAGTGATTGCTGTGGCCGCCTGCCACGCCAGAGAGAAAAGGAGTGCCTATAGTGATTTCGGCAAGGCGATTTGGTGTACCTTTCCCAGCAACGATACCATTCTCCCCATCCCGGGGATCTGGACCACCGATCGCTCAGCATCAGCAGGATATAATCCCGGACAAGTCAGTCGAGGCGATGCCGCAGGCAATTATGTCAACGATTTTGGCGGCACATCAAGCGCATGCCCCGGTGTCGCAGGAGTGGCCGCCCTCATTCTCGCTCGCAATCCCTCCCTGCGATGGGATGAAGTCAAAGATCTGCTCAAACGCTCGTGTGATCAAATCGATCCAAGGGCAGGCAAATATGACATCAACGGCCATAGCACTTTATATGGGTATGGCCGAATCAATGCCAAACGCGCGGTAGAATTGGCTGCGCCGGCCATTCCGACTCCCACCATCGTTCATACCTCTACCGCCATTATTCCCATTCGCGACCTTCAAACCTCACAACTCTCGGTTCAAGTGGCCGAGACCACCCCGCTCACCTCCATCAAAATCGGAGTGGACATTGAACATTCATATATCGGTGATTTGATCATCAAGGTGGTCCCTCCCCATTCGACAGGAGTATCGTCCATTATGCTTCATAATCGTATTGGAGGCGGGACCAACAACATTCATACCACTTATGATGTCACCACGACACCGGACCTCCTGGCATTCGTCGGCAAAAACCCAAAGGGAAAATGGTCACTGACGGTTCAGGATAAAGAGAAACTTGATACCGGGCGCATCTTACAGTTTTCAGTGACCCTGATTTTCTGATGTAGCCCTGGCCCGGTCAGTGGCAATAAACTTCGATCACTTTCTGGAGAGGTATTGCCCTTCTTTCAGACAAATTCCGTCTAATCAAGTCACGGGCTGCCTTCGAAAAATCACCCCACCTATCCCGGCAATCGGGGAGTAATGGACAAAAGATCGCAGATTATTCGAAATGGGAGGGAGCATACCGTCACTGATTGAACGAGTTTCCCCCTCAGTAGGAGGAGGGAATCTATGTGTCCCGGCTTCACACCCCACGAGCAAAAATTATTTGTTGTTCAAAAAAAGCCGCATTTTCCCTTGTGATTCCAGCCTTCAATTCGTAAAATCCAGAGGAAACGAAACATTCACTCTTGTGAGGGAATTTTCCTGGATGGAGACAGGAAGGGTTTCTTGGGCATTAATCACAAGTTGGTCTCCTTAAGCCACTCCGGCATGGGAGTCCGGCGTTCCCTCTTAGCGAGTTTCTCCAAATTGTCAGTATTCCGTTGAAGAAATCGCAAAGAGGACTCCTTTGAAAAATATTTTCCTCCCACTTTCCAGCTTTTATCTTTCAAGCACCTTCAGCGTTCTTCTGTTGACTGGCGTCCTTATAGCTCCTTACCAATCTTTAGGATTTGAAAAAGTGGAGTACGTCCAAGAATTTCGCGCGGGACTTCAAGAACCCGTCGACGTCGCCCTTGCCGTGAATGGCGATGTGTATGTGTTAGACAAAGAAGCTTCTAAGATCTTTGTCTTTGATGCTTCCGGGAAACCTAAATTCGACTTTGGGAGACCAGGTTCCGACCCCGGCCAATTGGACGAGCCCGAATCACTTGCCATTTCTCCAAAAGGCCAGGTGTTTGTGGCGGACACAGAAAATGACAGGATTCAGGCCTTCGATGCTTCTGGGAAACTTTTATTTCACTTCGGATCCTCCGGCAATCAACCGGGCCAGTTAAATAATCCATCCGGGTTGGCCATCGATCAATTTGGAATGGTCTTCGTAGCCGACCGAAAAAACCAACGGATTCAAAAGTTCAGCTATCGCGGCATTTTTTTGCAGGCCTTTTCACTAGACAATGCCCCATCAGATATTGCCATCGATCCAGAAGGAAATGTATTTGCCTTGATGCCAGGCAAACCGGGAATTGTCAAAATTTATCCCCATACGCAAAAGCGGGAATGGGTCTTTCAATCCATCCAGAAGCCTGACTTCCTCAATTCGGGAAGAGGCATGGCCGTAGACATAAAAGGAGATGTGTATATCAGCGAACGATCCGATCACAGCATTAAAAAAGTGGATACAAAAGGTAGCCTCCTGGTGACCTTTGGATCAGGGGGTGAAGGACGGGGCCAATTCGATGAGCCCAGCGGTTTGGCCCCTGATGAACACGGGAATATCTATATCGCCGATTCCGATAATCATCGGGTGCAAGTGTTTCATGTGGCAGGAAGTCAGAAGCACCCCATGACGGTTCAAACCCAATCTCCGCCGATTATCGAATTCGAGTCCCTACTCAAGGCTGAGGAGGCCATCACAGACCTTTTTTATGTCCCAACCAAAGGTCTGCATGTTCTCTCTCGGGAGCGGGATCATATTCTGCGAATCGGCTCCCCAAATCAGGTATACGGAAGGAAAGGAAGTAAACCAGGGGAATTTGATGCTCCCATGGCTTTGACAGCCTCTGCAGATGGAATGCTGGCGGTAGCGGATACCGGCAATGATCGTGTGCAACTACTCGATCCAGAAGGGGCCTCTTTAAACCATTTTGGCAAATCAGGAGAAAAAACAGGACAATTCGATGAACCGGCCGGCATTGCCATCAGCAAGAAAAATTTAATCTATGTGGCCGATACGGAAAACCATCGAATACAAATTTTTAATACCGAGGGCATTTTTCTCACGAGTTTTGGCCAGGAAAGTGACAAAATTACACCACAGACACCGGAACATGGAAAATTTAATAATCCAACATCTCTGGCAATCAACTCACAACACCAGGTGTATGTGTTGGATGCCAACAATCAC
>BQIW01000073.1 GCA_021604105.1 Nitrospirales bacterium
CGCCCGGGCAATCACCTGAATGCTCAGGATGGAATCCCCGCCCCGTTCAAAAAAGTTCTCATGAACCCCCACCCGCTCGACGCGCAACACCTCCGCCCAGATCCCGGCCAGGATCTCCTCCGTCGCCGTCCGCGGGGCCACGTAGCTCTGCGGGCGCGGATCGTTTCGCACCCGCGCCGCCAAGGCCACCCGATCGATCTTCCCATTCGGCGTCCACGGTAACGCCGGCACGACCACATACACCGAGGGCACCAGATGATCCGGCAAGCGTTGCGCAAGATACTCCCGCACCTCTTGGCGCAGATCCGGCGGGGCGGGCAGACGTTCCGGCGCCTCGGGCGGCCCGGGCATGGGCTCCACATACGCGACTAACGTTTTGTGCGCGGCCTCATCGCTCTGCGCCACCACCGCACATGCCGCCACCTCCGGATGCGCGGCGATCGCCGCCTCAATTTCTCCCACCTCAATCCGAAAGCCCCTGATCTTCACCTGCTCATCCACCCGGCCCTGATACTCCAGATGGCCATCCGGCCGGTACCGCACCCGGTCGCCGGTCTTGTACAGCCGCACCCCAGGCACAGCGCTGAACGGATGAGGCAGAAAGTGCCGGGCCGTGAGGGCCGGCCGGCGCCAATATCCCCGCGCCACCCCCTCGCCGCCAATGTATAATTCCCCCCACACGCCTATCGGCACCGGCTGCAGATCCCGATCCACCACATACACCTGCGTATGGGCAATCGGCCGCCCAATCGGCACCGTCGGGTCCTGACGCCCCGGCTCACAGCGCCACGCCGTCGAATCCATGGTCGTCTCCGTCGGCCCGTAGAGATTATGCAGCTCCACCGCCTCTCCCAAGACCGCCCATACGCGCTGTTGCACGTCCACCGGCAGCACGTCCCCCCCACAGAGAATGCGCCGCACGGCATGACCCCGCACGAACACCGGCTCCTCTAGCAACACCCGCAACACCGCCGGCACCACATCCAGCACTGTCACGGCCTGCTCCACCAGAAACGCGGCCAAGACCTGACTCTCAAACACGGGGCTGGGCGGCAGGATGCACAGCCGCGCCCCGGCCAATAGCGGCGCCAGAATCTCCAACGTGCCCACGTCAAAGCTCAGCGAGTATTTCTGCGGCATCCGGTCCGCCGGCGTCAGCGGCAACGCCGCCTGATACCACTGCATATGATTGCGCAGCGCCCCATGCGGAATGACTACCCCTTTCGGGCGGCCCGTCGACCCCGACGTGTAGATCAAATACGCCCCGTGCGCGGGACCAATCGGCGACTCAATCGCGTCGGAAGATTCCTGGGCCAGCCCCGCCCGATCGGCATCGAGACACACGAGCGGAATGCCCCCCTCCGGCAGCCGAGACACGAGATGGGCCTGCGTCACCAGAAACGTCACGTCCGCATCGCCCAGCATCCAGCTCAGCCGTTCCGACGGATAGGCCGGATCCAGCGGCACATAGGTCCCCCCGGCTTTGAGAATCCCCCACAGCCCCACCACCATTTCTACGGACCGTTCCACACACAAACCCACCCGTACGTCCGGCCCTACACCCCGCCGTCCCAGGTAGTGCGCGAGCTGAGTGGCCCGGGCGTTCACCTCCCGATAGGTCAGCGTCTCTGCCTTGAATACCACGGCGACCGCATCCGGTGTGTGGCGCACTTGCGCGTCAAAACGCTCGACCACACTCTGCCAGCGCCCCTCCCCGGCCGGCGCCGTCGCGTTCCAGTCGTTGAGCATCTTCGTCTCTTCGACGTCCGTCAGGAGCGATAATTCCGACAACCGCGCTTCCGGCTTTTCCAGCATCTGTTCCAGTACCATCCGATAATGTCCGGCCAGCCGCTCGATCGTGTCCACGGCGAATAAGTCCGTGTTGTATTCAATTGTAGCCATGAGCCGATCAGCTGTTGGATGAATAGACAGATTGAGATCGAATTTTGATGTCTGCCCTTCGATTTCAATCGCTGAAACCTGTAATTCCGGTATGACCACATCTGCTGCCGGCGCGTTTTGCAGGTCAAACATCGCTTGAAAAATTGGAGACCGGCTGAGGTCACGGACCGGCTGGAGCGTATCCACCAACATCTCAAAGGGAACATCCTGATTGCTATACGCTTCTAAACAGGCACGCCGTACCCGCGCCACCATCTCTCGCACCGTGAGATGATCCTCCACCTGGACTCGCACCGGAAGCGTATTCACAAAGAACCCGATCAGTCCTTCAATTTCCGGTCGGATCCGATTCGCAATCGGGGAACCGACAATGAAGTCCGTCTGTCCCGTATAGCGGAATAGTAAAATATAGAACCCGGCCAACAGCGTCATGAACAAGGTGGTCCCCTCGCGCTGACTAAACGATTGGAGTGCCAGTGTCAGTTCAGGGGGAATCTCCGAGGTACGTGCGGCCCCATGCGACGTCTGTACCGCCGGTCGCGGGTTATCCGTCGGCAGTTGCAGCACGGGCAACTCACCCTTCAACCGGTCAGTCCAGTAGTCTAATTGTCCCTTCAGCAACTCACCCGCCAACCACCCTCGCTGCCAGACCGCAAAATCCACATACTGAATAGCCAGTTCCGGCAACGGCGATGGCCGGTCTTGATCATAGGCGGCATACAATGTCGAGACTTCCCGCACCAGAATGTGAGCAGACCAACCATCCGCCACAATATGGTGCATCGTCAGAAGGAGCACATGCTCCTCTTTCCCAAGCCGGAGCAGGCTGACACGCAGAAGGGGTCCAACCTCCAAGTCGAACGGACCCAGGGCCTCTGCCGCAGCTAACTGCCGAGCTCGCTCCTCACGCTCCGACTCGACCTCGTGACACAGATCAATGACCGGCAATGGAACTTCCATGAAGGGCTGAATGACTTGCATGGCTTGCCCCTCACGTCTTTGGTAGGTTGTGCGCAGTACTTCGTGCCGCCGCACCAGCTCTGCAAAGGCTTGCTCCATGGCACGGACATTTAGAGGGCCCACAAATCGTAACGCCACGGGGAGATTGTACGAAGGACTCTCCGGATCTAACTGTGCCAGTACCCACAATCTTTGCTGAGCAAAGGAAAGAGGCAGATCATCCCGTCTCGGCACCGGTTTCGGAGCAATGAAATGTTCGTGATGCCGAACAGGATGGGCTTCCGACCGTGCCGTCGAAATGTATGTCGCCAGCTCTTCCAACTTCGGATGATTAAAAAACTCCTCGAAGGAAAGTTCGATTTCCCACCTATCATGTATTCGAGCAAGGACCTGAGTTCCCCGCAGAGAATCTCCGCCTAGGAGAAAAAAGTTGCTGTCTCGGCTTACGACTCCGCACTCAAGCACGTCAGTCCAAATTTCCGCCAACTCTTCTTCCACCGGAGTACAAGGCGCAACAACCGTGTCCTGATCAACCCAAGTCGCTTGAATCGATTCTCCGACAACGTCCAACGCCCGGTCCAAAAAACGATCACGGGCAGCATGGCGTTGCACCTTGCCGCTTGATGTTTTCGGGAGGCTTCCCGGTTTAATCAGCACAACAGTCGAGACCGGAACCTCATGGGATTCAGCGACAGCGGAACGAATCGCAGCCGCAACGGCATTAACATCGAGTTCCACTTTATATTCGACTTCTTGTACGACCACGAGTTGTTCTTCACCCTCGCCGTCAATCGAGAACGCGGCTCCTCCCCCTTCGCGAAGCCCCGCATGACTCTGCATCACCGTCAATTCGATATCGTGGGGATAATGATTACGTCCCCGGATCACGATAAGGTCCTTCAACCGTCCGGTGATAAACAGATCACCTTCATGGATGAACCCGAGATCCCCGGTCCGAAGGTATGGTCCCTTCCCTGAAGCAAGCACGGACTGAAAGACCTGTTCCGACTCCTTCGGGCGATTCCAATATCCTTGAGCCACGCTTGGACCTTTGACCCAAATTTCCCCAATCCGATCGGATGGACAGGATGTCAGACCTTGGGTGTCGACGATCACCACTTCCTGTCCGACGGAAGCCGGTCCGCACCCAACGAGTTGAGCGCTATCAGATCGTGCATATCCTTCTTCCGCCATTGACACATCATGCTTTTCCAATGCGGACTTCTTTGCCGTTTTGATGACCGGCGGATCGGCAGGCCGACCACCGGAAACCATCAATGTGGCCTCGGCTAATCCATAGCACGGATACAAGGCCTCACGACGAAATCCGGCGGGCTTGAATGCCGCGGCAAAACGGTCAAAAGTTGACGCGCGGATCGGTTCCGCCCCGTTGAACGCGACCGTCCAACTACTCAAATCGAGCATGTCACGTTGCGCTGGAGTAATTCGCTTGACACAGAGGTCATAGGCAAAATTTGGCCCGCCGCTCGTGGTACCACGATACCGGGAAATCGCCTCAAGCCACCGAAATGGTTTTTGTAAAAAATGATGGGGCCCCATCAGAATACAATGGGCACCCACATACAAGGGCTGCAATACGTTCCCGATCAATCCCATGTCGTGATACAAGGGGAGCCATCCCACCCCAACGGTGTTCGCTGTATTCCCGAAAGCTTCCTGAATAACCCGTTGATTCTCGATGAGGTTGCCGTGGCTCACCATCACCCCTTTGGGAGTACCCGTAGAACCGGATGTATATTGCAAAAACGCCAAGGTGTGATCCGTGATGGTGGGCCTGTGCCAGGGGGGATGGACTTCTTGAGGCACATCGTCCGTCTCCACCCATTGCAAATTGTCGAAGCACTCAACGGAGATATCGTCTTGAGCCTGCCCATCGGAGGACCGGGGGATCAGTCGCTCCACGGTCCTTCGCATCGCTGCAGTTGTGATTACGAGCTTGGTGTCCGCATCGCCGAGCACAGCCAGGAACCGAGGCAACGCTTGCTTTCGTTGAGGGGGATAAACCGGTACGGCGACGACCCCTGCATACAAACAGCCGAGAAATGCCGTAATGAACTCCAATCCCGGTCCGAACACAAGGAGCGCCCGCTGCCCCCACATTCCCTCGGTTTGCAGGCGGGAGGCTAACGCTCGAACCCGATGATCCAGCTCGCCATAGGTCAATCGCGCTGTGTCTGTTTCCCCGTCAACCAAAAATGTGTAGGCAGGCCGGTCAGGCGTCTGCCACGCTCGCGCTTGAAGAAGATCGACAATAGTTGTGTGTATGGCATGCATGTTATCGGTCCGTTCGATTTCGTGATATTTCCACTTGCGAATCGTTGATTCCACAATTAGCTTGGCCCTCAAACCTCGTCATCGCGGCTGAAAAACAAGGATCGAAAAATGTTTCCGGCTCGTTGCCGTCTTCGTGCGATACATCCCTGCCTCAAAACCTTTGGGCCCTGGTTTGTGTGTCGAAGTTCGAACGTCGAGTTGCCTCTCCATAAGGCTCTGCCATCGCCACCAGGACTTTCCGCTCCCCGTAATACGGCGTGCGGCCATGCGCGGCCAACATGTTGTCCAACAGGAGAACATCCCCTTCTTCCCAAGGAAATTGAATGGTCTGCTCTCGATACACCTCCCGAATGGCATTCAATTCATCGACATCAATAGACGTTCCATCGCCGTAATACACATTTCGCGGAAAATCTTTTTCATCAACGGCAATGCGAAGAGCTTCAAGAACATGAGGCTCTAAGCTTGAAACATGAAACAGATGGGCCTGGTTAAACCACACAGAGTCACCGGTTTGGGGATGGACGGCTACCGCCTGGCAGACTTGGCTGGTCCGTAATTCCCCATCCGCTTTCCACTCACAGGTAATCCGGGCTCTCTGACAATAGGCTTCTACGACCGACCGATCCGTGGTATTGAATACCTTCTGCCAAGGAACATCGAGGCCATTGCCATAGTTGCGCACATACATCAATCGTTTTTCCGTAAATTTCTCTCGAACCTTCCGAGGAATACGCGAGAAGACCTGTCGGCTGTCGGCGATCGGGGTCTCCCCTCCTTGCCGGGCGGCGGTGGCGCAACAGAACCAGATTTTCATGGGCCATTCGACCGTGTACGCTTGTTCGTTATGAAGCGGAATCTGTTGATGAGCCGGATATTCCGTCGACGTGTATATCTTGTTACTGAGATGAGAGCGAGGGGTCGAGCCAAAGTCGTAGTCCAGGAGGTCCGGAGTTACCTGCCTCACGAATTGCTCAAATTCCACGAGAGACGTAATTGAAAATCCACGGAACAAGACGCCGCCATGTCTCGACAAAGGTTCCGCAATGCATTCCTTGATGAATGATGATACTGAGAAGACGTCACTTCCACCTTGGTACTGCACCACAAGCGGCAACCGTGAACCCCGGAAACACTCTGTTTGGAGAGGAATGTCACGAGGGAACTGAGAGTCAACGGCCCTGATGGTCTCGGATACTGTAGTCATGAGGAAACCTCCAACGTTGCGGCCCAATACGCTCTATCCCTCAGGTTTTCGACACAGCGAGTCAGTTCCATACCAAGCCGCTGCAGCAGTACAGACTTCGATGTGTGGAGAAAGAAATGGTCACCGGGATACATGGCCAAGTTGAACGAGGCACTGGTGTGCTCCCGCCACATCTCAAGATCGTTGAGACCGACCTCCGGATCATCAACCCCGCCAAATACCGCAATCGGACAACTGAGAGGCGGCTCCGGCGCGTATGCATAGGTCTCCCGAAGGGCAAAGTCCGCCCTGAGAATAGGGATGAAGACTTCCCTGAATTCCGGGACTTCGAGCAGTTCTGCGGGGGTTCCGTTAAAAGCCCGAAGCTTTTCAAGGAACTCGGGTTCCGGCAAAGCATGAATAGGAGGATCGGGATCCGGAACATGGGGGGCGGGACATCCGGATGCCCACAGGCGCAAGGGAAGGATCAGATTGTTCCGCCGAAGCTCCCGCGCGACCTCAAAGGCGACTAAGCCGCCGACACTGTGCCCATAAAACGCGAAGGGTTTGCCGCGATAAGAGTCGAACTCGCGGCAGATGGCTCGAGCGAGAGAGGGCAGTCGGCGGAAGGGCCTTTCGTTGATTCGAGATTCTCGACCGGGATATTGAATGCTCCAAACCTCAACGGTCTCGGGTAGGCGTTCAACCCAATCACGGAAAACCGAAGCGCCCCCACCGGCATACGGAAAACAAAACAGTCGCATGGAAGCCCGCCGATTTCTCCGGAGACAAACGATCCAGGAGTTATTTGCTAGCAGCATGGTATGGCTCCCTATGTCTGTTGTAATTCGGAAGCTTCCATCTGCTTTCGCAAACTGAGAGGCCTCATATCCGTCCAGATTTCTTCGATATGAGCCAGGCATTCGGCCTTGAGTCCCTTTTTTCCTTCATCCTTCCAGCCTAACGGATTCTCTTTGTACTCCGGCCATATGGAATACTGCTCTTCATGATTCACCACCACCTTATAAATCGTCGTATCTTCTTGATCGTCGTCACTCATACCATTTCCTCCTTGTGAATATGATGTTCCTTACGCCATACCTTGATAGTCTTAAAAGGAACATCCGGTTAAGCAATCCTCTTGTTCGTTGACCTCTTGTTCGTTGACCTCTTGTTCGTTGAATGATTGAAAAATCCGGCGAGCGGGTTGCCGTGACATTCAGTCAACCCGCCGAAAGTCAAGAAACCTGAAATAGGTTTGGATTGAACATGAGGCCCCCCTCTTGTCGTCTCACTCTGCTTTGCGTGTCATCGCGATTCCTTCGGCAATTCACGCGTGCTTGCCATTCCGTGTCTCCAGCTTCCCATTCGACCGTATGCCCTGACCCACAGGGGGTCGATCCGGCAAAATGACGGTGCTGAATAGGGAACAGTCGCTTGCCATTACTCAGCTTCTCCTCCGTGTTGAGCCGCCTTGACCGCATCGTGGAATATTGTCGATATTTCATCGATCTGAACGTCGGTCACAACCAACGGTGGAAGGAACCGTACAACGCACCCGTTCCGACCTCCCAGCTCCAGAATCAAGCCACGGTGTAAAGATGCCCGTTGGATCCGTTGCGCCAAATCCGGATTGGCAGGATAGCTTCCACAGGCATCCGCTTGAGAATCGGCATTGACGATTTCAACTCCGATCATGAGCCCCTGACCGCGGACATCCCCCAAGCACGGGAATTCTTTCTGCATCAGACGAATGGCCTCCATGAGTTGCTCCCCCCTACGATGCGCATGGTCGGCAAGACGATGATCGACGATGTATTCCAACGTCGCGGCCCCGGCCGCCATCGCTAATTGATTGCCCCTGAACGTCCCGGCATGGGCCCCCGGCGACCACCGGTCCAGAGAGGCGTCATACACCACGACACTTAAAGGCAACCCTCCGCCAATCGCCTTCGACAAAATGACGACATCGGGAATGATGCCCGCTTGTTCAAAGGCATAGAGCGTCCCGGTCCGACCTAATCCTGTTTGGACTTCATCCACTATGAGAGGGATGCCGCGGTCAGCCGTGATTCGACGGATTTCCCGGAACCAGGCGCCGGGCGCAGGAATGACTCCACCCTCGCCTTGCACGCATTCAAGAATCATGGCCGCAGGCGGCAGTACGCCACTATTCGGATCCTTCAAAAGATTCTCGACGTAGGCACTGGCTATCTGATGCCCCCGCTCCCCTCCTATTCCAAAAGGACAACGGTAGTCATACGGAAAAGGAAGGAAGTGCACATCCGCCATCAATCCGGCGATAGCTTCTTTCGGATCGAGATGTCCGGTGAGGCTTAAGGCTCCATGTGTCATCCCGTGGTACCCACCATGAAAGGACAAGACTGAACGCCGGCCCGTAGCCGTCTTGACCAGTTTAATCGCGGCCTCCACGGCATCGGCTCCGGATGGTCCGCAAAATTGAATCCGAGCATTAGCGGCAAAATTAGAAGGAAGGCTTGTTAAGAGACTTTGGATAAAGCGATCTTTTACCGGTGTCGTAAGGTCCAATGTCTGCATCGGACAGTCTGCAGCCATCTCACGCTGAATGGCTTCCACGACAACCGGATGATTATGCCCCAGTGCCAAAGCACCGGCTCCAGCCAAACAATCGATATAGACCCGACCCTCGGTGTCATGGACGAACATCCCCTTGGCCTTGTGAATGGCGATAGGAATGCGACGCGGATAACTTCGTGCATTCGATTCATGTACCGCCTGACGAGCGAGATACGGATTGGCCGTTTCAGGGTGGCGCAGCGGAGGTATTCCCTGGTGGGTCCCGAGAACATCTATGGGAAACGGTGACGTCTTGGTACTTGTGGTCATGAGCAATCTCCTTCCCTGGTACAGCTCTGAATAAAACGGATCAGTTCATACACCTGTCATACTTGGACAACCGTTCGTTGCGTGACATGCGTGATCTGTCCGAAATCCATCTTGATGCATCGATCGGCGACGTTAAAATACTGATCATCATGCGTGATCACCAGGATACTTTTCCCGGCAGCCCTCAATTGTGGAAGAAACCGGTGATAGAAGAGTTCTTTAAACACCGGGTCTTGATCTGCCGCCCATTCATCGAACACATAGAACGGACGATCCTCCAACAAGGCTGTGAGCAAGGCCAATCTCTTTCGTTGGCCTCTGGACAAGTTGACGGTCGATAACCTGTTCTCCTCGACCGTGACTTTGTGATCCAATTCAAGTTGACGCAGATATTCCTCGGCCTGCATTTTCAGCTGCGGAGCGTTGAGGCCTAAAAACGATTCAAACAGATAAAACTCAGAAAATACCGCCGAAAAGTGTTGTCTGTAGTCTTCCCGATTTTCATCGGTGATCGGCTCACCATCCCAGCGAATCTCCCCACCTTCCGGAACATAGAGTCCCAACAACAGCATGGCTAACGTGGTTTTCCCGCTTCCGTTCCCACCGATAAGAAACACGACCTCACCAGGATGAAAGACCATGTTGAGCGGACCGAGCCGGAAATTGTGAGATTCCCGCTCATGGTGGTACTGATGCTCCACACCCACAAACTCCAGACGCTCCCAATTCGGGACGGGACGGGAACGGAGATTTTCGGGCAGGCCGGAATGAATCAACGCCTCACCGGTATTTTGGGCGGGAGCAGATAACACGAGCCCCAACTGTTCGATTTTTCTGAGGGAAACGGCCGCACGCCCAAACCCTGGGACCGCATCAACGACAAGCTCAAAGGGTGTGACCATATAGAGCAACACCAAAATATAGCCCGTCATAGTCTCCGCGGGAACGTCTTGCAGGAAAGGCAATCCGAACAGCAGGAGGCCGATAGCCAGATACAGCAGCAGGGAACTCCAGCTTCCTGCCATCGTATAGGTCGTCATTCCGGCTACGAACTGGCGTTGGTAATGAGAAACGGCTTCCTGGAGGGCTTGAGAGATGAAAGCCGATCGACGACCCCGATGCAGTTTAAGTTCTTTTGCCCCTTCCGCCATCGCACGAAAATGATGATGCAATCCATCATTGGCTTCTCGTGCCGACCTCAAGGAACTTACCGCCGAGGCCTCCTGGATTCGAAAGATCATCGCTCCAAAACCCATCATGCCGATCACCACAACCATCAAAGGCCAGGAGAGCCATCCGAGATATCCCAGGCAACCAATGACCGTCGCAACATGAATACACACCAGTGGAAGCGTGACGAAGGCAGAGGAAATCGCCGATACGTCTTCCGTCAGGACAGCCAATAGACGAGGGGCTCCCAACATTTCCAGATGGCGTAAAGGCGAGGCAAGAATTTGGCGGCTTAATTGCATTCGCAATGTGGCGATTGTGGCTTGCCCCAAGCGTATCAACAGCAACTCGGAAACGACTCTCATAATCAGTGCAATGAGAGTCACGCCGATAAACCCCCACATCACGATCACACCCGAAGATCGGTCGGCATGAAGCGCGCGGTTAATCAGAGCGAGCATGCCAGCTCCGGCGAGTCCACTCACCACCCCGGCAACCATCGCCAATGCGACTTTGCCATATGATGCGCGCAGGAGAAAATTGATTAAACTCATATCCTCATGACCAAGAGTGAGATCGGTACACGTTTTCTCGACAACACACGTTGCTACAATGAACTAATCGAACACCCGTCGAACCCAATCACAGTTACGCCGTCGCAGACTCCCTTCTGTCATAACGGATCGAGTCGGGGGAAAGGGCAGACAGTCTCATGATTTCACCTCCCCGTAAAAAGGGGAGGATGAAGGAGAAGAAAAAGGCGGGGATCCATCGAGATTTTCCGTGGACCAACAATAAAGACTCACACAAACGATATAGACCATAAAGACAAACTATATACCAACGATAAAGACTCATAGGTAGCTATCCTTTGCCTCACAGCCGCTATTTCACCCACGGCGGAGACCAATCCAACCCGGGGCCAAAATAGACACGCAGCGTGCCGAAGACGCTCACCGGCGCGCCGAATCCGTTGAAGGCATAATCAAATCCTGGGCTTTCAATGTAGGTCTGATTCAGCAGATTGCGGACATTAATCGTGAAATCATAGGCCTTCTTGGGAGGGCGGTAGAACACAACCGCATCCACCCGCTGGTAGGGATCGGTTCTGAAAAACGGTTGTTGTGCATTAAAGTTCTGTACTTCGTACGGACCCTGAAAGGCCACGCCCCCTCCAAATCCGAACCCCTGTAGAGGGCCGGATTGCAATTCATACGTGGCAAAAACCCTTCCGATATACCCTCGTGGGATTCCAAGGGGGGTAGTCCCCTCCAGCCCCGTGTCGTCTTTCGTGATTTCCGCATCGTAATAGGTGAAGGCTCCTAACACGTTCAGCCCCGGCAACGGCCGTCCGGTGATATCGAACTCCAGTCCTTGACTGCGCTGTTCGCCGATGAGAATGGAAAACCCTTGGTTGGCCGGATCCGCGCTCGGAATGTTCTTCCGATAGGACCGATAGAGGGCCGTCGTGATAAGCATTCGTCCATCCAGCAGATCCCACTTGGCCCCGATCTCATAATTATCGCCCGTCGAAGGGGGGAGCAGGTCCCCGTTCACCTGAGGGGGTGACAAGACATTCGATTGGAAAGACTGAGACCAGCCTCCATACACATGTATGCCGGGAAACAGCTCGTAAGTGGCTCCCACACGACCCGTGGACTTGGAAACATCACCGTCGTTCTTTGCTCCAGAAATCCTATTGTGGTATTTTTCATCAAGCCAGTCATTCCGGAACGCCCCGACTAACGTCAACTTTGGAAGGGGGCGAACCACCAGCTGGCCGTACACCCCGGTTTGTTTGAGTGTTGCCCGCCGACTGTTAAAGGCCGTGGATTCCAGAAACTCGTCCGAAGGCGCTTTAAACGTATTAGCCGGGTCGAAGATGTTATCCGGAGGGTATTGATACGCGAAGCTCCGTACTGCTTTAAGCTCCTGGTTTCGACGGTCCGCACCGACCACAATCTCATGCTCCCGCCCCAGCCACTCGAATCCTTTACTTACAAAAACCTCCCCCGCCCAGGTGTTCCAATCGTTACGCTCGAACGAAAGCTGCTGATACGCCGTCCCGGTCACTGGAATGGGCGTGCCGCCATTCCCATAGGAATACCCATACGGATATATAGTCTTGTCTAAGATATCGGACTTCGAATACTTGCCTTTGAGTGAAAGCTTTAAGTCATTGATGAACTCGTGGAAATAATGGGCCTCATAGTTTTGCCCCTCGAAGGTCGTCTTGGCCCCGTTGTCGGATCCGCCCCCAAAGTTTTCCTCCCGTGAGATATCAGGGATTTTCCCATTCTCCATAAACGGAACCCCTCGATAGCTCGAGCCATCGAAGTTTTGATAATGGCCCGTGAGCAGCAACGTGCCCGCCCCTTTAAACAGATCGAATTCCAGCGAGGGCGCAATTGTGTATTGCCGGACGTCGACATTATCCACAAAATTGCCACCCTCTTCGACCGCAAAGATCATACGCCCGCGCACGTTCTCGTGCGACGGCAAGACCCCATTGGCATCGATCACTCCCCGATAAAAATCATACGAGCCGGCCTGAAAGTCCGAGTGCGCAAAATTCGAATCCTGCGGTGTCTTTGTCACCCGGTTGACCACCCCACCAGGGCTCGACGCCCCGCCCACAATCGAGGATGGACCTTTAATAATCTCGTACCGCTCGACCAGGGCCCAGTCCGGAGCCCAACTCGTGTCCAATGGCAAGCCGTTCGACCGGAGGGCGCCGAAGGAACCAAAACGAAAATTCGTTTGAAATCCTCGGATATTAAAACTTTCGGATCGCCCCAGACGGGAAGTGCTGTTACGGGAGACCCCACTGACATTCTCGAAGGCATCACCCTGGGATCGCGAGAAGGTGTCCTTGATCACATCGCGGGTCACAACGCCGACGGAGGAGGGCGTTTCCTCGATGGCTAAGGGGGTACGCGTGAGACCGGTCGCCTTATCCGCCTTGTACCCGTCGACCGGTGGGAGGAACGGCGCCGGTTTATCCACCACATCCTTCACGACGATCTCCGGCACCAGGACCGCCTTCGGACCTTTTTTTACTTTGTCCTTTTCCCCCTTGAACAGCGTGACGACATTGGTATCCGAAAAACGATACTGCAACCCGGTCCCTTGAAGCAGTCGCCCCAGGGCTTCATCCGGAGTATACGACCCGTCGAGTCCCTGGGTTTGCAGACCGGCGACCAAATCGGAGGGATACAACAGCTCCACTCCGCTTTGTTGTGACAACTCCAAGAGCGCCGTTTGTAAATTTCCGGCTGTAATCGTCAGGGACTGTCGCGTCGACCCGCTCCCTTCCTGACGTGCGACGAGCATCGGATGATAGCGACCGGGTATCGTCAACGCAGGATCCTGTTTCCGATTGTGACCGGGCTGCAGCGAAGACTGTTTTGTCTGCGCGAATGCAGGATGGTACGTACTCACGGCCAGCGAGGAGAGTCCCATGATAAAACTCCAAACTATCCGGTGCCGAGGACATCCATTCGTCCAGCCAACCGCTTTCAAAACGCCCGTATGAACCCGGTCGACTGCGGCGCGTCCATGCGTCTTCCCCTCCCCTCGCTTGCGCTTTTTCAGCTTCATGTATGATTCCTTTCCGTGTTGCGATAAAAAGCCCCCCACAACAACGGACGTCATTGTGGAACGAAAACGATTGTATTGTTCCCCTATAAATGAAACACGATTATGCGATCATTCATTTGATGACCAATCGCACAAATGTATACCCCCTGAGCATCTCGTTTCCGTTCCGACTAACATGACCACGTCACTGTTGGTCCAACGGGATCAAGCAAACTTTATTGAGAACGCGTCTCATTCTTGTATCCTAGGTTAGACGTAAGCCACTCCCACGACCATACCTCCTCTCATAAATTTTTTTAAAAAAAGGAACTGTGAAGCTGGAGAACAGAAAGCTCCAGCGTGTTATCCATTCGTTACACACCTGGAACCTCTCTCTCCCACCGCTCCAGGGGAGAAAGAAAGTTGGGAGAGATATTCGTTGAAGGTGAAACCCTTAGTTTGCCGACAGGTTGAAGCACTCAAGTTGAGCCTCTGTCTTGGGCAACTTTTATATCACCGGGGAAAACATGCCGGGCACTAGCGTCTCGTTCATCCAAACAACGGCAGTGGCCGCTCCACTAACCCGTTCATGCTTCGAGAGCCTCAGCACGAACGGAGCGACGAAGTGGTCCCCCGTTGGGTGAGAGTCCGTTCGCCCTTTCGGCAAAACTCAGGGCAGCCCTGAGCGCCGCAGCTTCTGCGGCCGTCGAAGGGGTTCGAAATGGCCGACTGCGGTTTTTAGGTTCAGCGATTCATCCCACATTCGAGACAAGACAGGTTAATTAGTTCCCGCCATGCGGGGCCTTTGGGGAGTGTTGAATAATAAGGATGTTCAAGGGCCAATTTGCGCAGGATGAGATTCCTCATCAAAGGCTCCGGGTCGGTTCAAAAAAGCATGCCCTGAGTCTTCCCGAAGGGTCCGTCCAGCAAGGCCGCAGCCGTTTCTCCGCGCGGAGCGTAGGCTGAGTACGTGAGCACGGGAAAATGGCGAGAACGCCGCTGGCGGCTTTTTTCAACAAACCCCTTTTGAATATTTCCGGCCAATTGCCCATATTCGCTTTAGAGATTTCAGGCTTCGTCAATGGGAGGGAATGGTCAAAGCAGTCCGGATGCCTGCGAGAAGTCGCTTCGGCAGAGGCCGGTTCGGCAAGGGCGCAACTATTTTAACGCGCGGCGACGACACTGAGAACGTGAATACGGCAACGCGGGGAGACCGCCGGCAACGGATTTTTCACCATTGCCATGAGGAAATGTACGGGACCATCCAGGCCTGGCCCTTCATTTAGGTTTTGGCTTGTCGTTCCAGCACAATGAGGTTCGGCCCCTGCCGGACGGGATGCAGGGAGAGAATATCACCGAGAGCCCGGAAAAAGCCGGTGGGGTTGTCAAAACGAAACACGCCGCTGACCGGCATGCGCCCCAGATTCGGATCGCGCAGCCGAATGACATCAGACTGGTAACGTGCCCATTCGTCGAGGACATCCTTTAAGGGCGTTTCAACAAAAACCAACTGGCCTTGTCTCCAGGCGATGGCCGTTTGCGCTTTAAAGGGCTGAACGGCGGAGAGTTTGCCTTCCGTGGTAAAAAAGACCTCTTCCCCCTCAAGAAGTGGTTGAGGAATGATCGCTGATACCGTTGAGGGCGACGTATTCACCTCCACAGCCACACGGCCTTCCAGGACCGCCACATGGACCTTTTCAGAAAACCGCCGAACGAGAAACTCCGTCCCGATATCATGGATAATACCGTTTGCGGCATGCACATCAAACGGACGTTGAGGATCATGCGCGACTGTAAACAGCGCTTCCCCTTCCTCCAGGTAAACAATGCGGGCATCATCAGACATCTGCACGGATACCTGCGAATCGGTATTCATCAGCATGGTCGACCCATCCGGTAGTGTCACCTGGCGTTGCTCACCCTTGGCTGTCTGATAGGCTTCGTAGTGAACCGATACGCCGGCTGTCTGATCCGTTTCGTGGTGAACCATTACACCGGGCCAACCCCACACCAGAAAACCTGAAATCACGACTGCCACACTCATTGCAACAAAGGCCGGACGCCATCCCCAGATCCCCCATGTCCCGCCCGCCCCTGCTTTACGCACCGAACGGTCCCAATATTGGTCGGCGTCCGCCAATTCCGCTTCAAGAAACGGTGGTATGTGGTCTAGTTTTTCCCACATTTCCAGGGCACGTTCATATTCCCGCTGATGCATGGGACTTTCATGGAGCCATAGTTCAAACGCCCGACGCTCTTCCGGCTTCACCTCTCCGGATTGCTGACGGATGATCCAAGCCAACGCTTGCTCACAGACTGAAGCCCGGGAAGCCGATTGACGGTCTTCGCGCATCAATCATTGCTCCTTTCCACCAACAGTTCCGTACCAATCTCGCGTCATCATCAATTGAGGTCCTACTCTTTGCTCTCCACTCCGCTACCATAGGCCATATTAACACAACAAATCGACCTCCTCAGAATTCACCGACATAAGGGGTCTGTTGAAAAAAGCCACCATCGGCGTTCTCGCCAATTTCCGATGCTCACGTACTGGCCGTCTGAAATTGGCTGTGGCCTTGCTGGATGGGCTTTTTTGAACAGACCGAAGTTCTTTCCATCCGAGGTCCTCATGGCCAAATTGGCCTCTGATGTTTTGTAATGTTCAACACTCTCATAAGGCAAAAAGATCCACGGTAATCGTCTAAGGCCCTTACTGGAGATAACGAATGAAGGCCGGCTTTCCTTACCTTAAGCCACTGGTTCTTTTAGGAATGGAAAAGGAGACAAGCGTTCCGTCCATGAAACAAATCCGGTCGGCTAACACAGCATTTGAACGACCCCCTGAGCCCTGAATCGTCAGGCCGCGCTGTTGGATCCCCCTGGTTTTGCGAAGACCGAGTATCCGATTACACCATTCTTATGCGGAAGAAACTGTAGGGGAGGTTCAATAAGACGGAAGGCCTTTATCGTGGGATCAAGGCAGATCAATCGGCAACGGTGATCTGCCTATTCTTCGAGATGTTGGCGACAACGCAACAAGGCTTTCGTCATATGCTTTTCGACCATGGCGTGAGAAATGCCTAATTGCTCGGCGATTTCGCGGTGAGACTTCCCTCTGATTTTGTGTAGGAGAAACACCCGGCGACATTTTTGGGGTAAGTCGGCTATCGCTTGACTCAATTGTTGAATCTCTTCTTTTCCAACCAGAATCCTTTCCGGCCCAGGATGCATCGAAAGACAGTCCTGGGCTTCATCTAAATCCGCCAAGCGGGAGAATTCCTTTTGGTGTTTACGATAGAGGTCGATAGTGAGATTGATCGCCGTCCTGTATAAAAAGGCACGAGGATTCACGAGAGAACGAGACGATTCTAAAGAAAAGATTCGAAGGAACGATTCTTGGACGATATCCAAAGCTTGATCACGTGAATGCAGCCGGCTCGTGACAAATGCCAACAATTCGTTGTAATGCTCAAGCACGGAATCATTCATGGGAAGACTGGGATTCAAGGGTTCAGCCATTTGGCGACTCCGAGCGAGAGGAAAAACATACGGTAAGTATTCCTTTGCAGCATGGCATGACCAAACAGAAAATAAAAATGATAACGAAAACTGTTATCAGTACCAAGGTTAGGTCTTCCTCGTCAATACCTTGAACTCTGCCGGTTTTGCCCAGCTATTAGGTAGGTGAAACCTTGTTGATTGACCATCCAATTTTCAGGAGACAAAGCTCCCGTTTAGTTCGTGAGCCCCACTTCCTGAAAGGCCGGGCAGGTAGTCGGCGTCGTATTGCCAGCGGCTGACCGAGCCGTTGAAATGGACTGACGCATCTGCCAGCGGCTGTGTGTCTGCACGGCGCGGTCCTATTTGTGAAAGTCGAAAGACTGAGGACCTCACGGCGCACCAAAGTGACTCAATCAACCAGGGACTTGGCCTTCCAGGTCGACCACGATCTCTAAAGCCGTTCGATCCAAGAGCCGGTCTTCCTGCAGCCGGCAGTCTTTAATCTCGTGCGCACCGTGTGTACCTGCTTCGGGTTTTTCGACAGAGTGGCCCCGCATTCGAAACGAATGGCTGCTGATTCGGCAAGGCAGGGTGAAACGTTTCACCGTTCATCATACGGTATATTCCGGACAAGGGCTGCGGGATCCAATGCAGCAGGGCGGGTTCGCCGATGTGGCTCTTTATGGAAATCGCGATGGAGACAAGCATGGCATCCAGGCCCATCGGCTAATCGCCATTGGTCGTAAACACGAAGCCTAATTTGGTAAAATGCCGTGGAACCACAACATCTAGGCGTCTCAGGAAATCCTTAAACATTCTCCTTGCGATTACCAACTCGCATTGAGTGTCGGAGAAAATCTTGGTACCGACCATCACACCCGATATCGATGACATCCCCGCCTTTCTTCAATCCACCGATGTGATCGACTGGGAGCATGCTGCAGTACGCCGCAAAAGCGACTCATTGACAACGGGTGCCTCAACGGTCAACGAAAAAGTGCGGACGCTCTTTGAATGGGTACGGGATGTAATTCCACATTCCAAGGATGCCGGCCTTGATGTGGTCCCCTGCAACGCCAGCGAAGTGCTCAAAGCAGGCACGGGCATCTGTTATACCAAGAGCCATTTGCTTGTGGCGTTGTTGCGTGCCCAACGCATCCCGGCTGGATTGTACTATCAAGTTCTCCGGAGAGACTCCCCGCTGAACGGGATGGTGCTTCATGGCCTCAGTGCCGTGTATATGGAGGACAGCCACGAATGGCTCTTGTTGGATCCACGCGGCAACACCAACGGATGCAATGCTCAGTTCGGCGCTAAGGATGAAGGGCTCGCATTTAGGACCAATGGGGACACCGGTGAATTGACGTATTCCACGGTCTATCACCGCCCGGCATCGGTGGTTGTGAACGCCTTACGAACTTATGGAAGCAGAACAAAATTGTGGCCTCATCTCCCGACAAATTTGTAGTTGTCTCAATGTGCGGAACCACATTTCAGCAAACCGGCCACTCAGAAGACGGCTTATCGACATTCACCTGCCGCAGATGCTGAGGTGATCGTTTGTGTCTCCACACCCGTGTCAATGGCCAGTGTGTGTAACCATTCGCATACCGCTTCGCCAGACCCCAACTACGCGACCATCTCAGTTGCCCCAGCGTGGTACGGCCCTGCTGGTTTCTCCTGAGGCGGGGGAAGTCCTCCGGTCCAATCGAACCGGAGCAGCCCGTTGCCATAGACCTGCCAAGGGATTCCTCCCATTGAAGATTGGATATATTCCATCCCTCCCAAACCCAATGAGTGGGTTTTGAGGATAAATTTTGAAAATCGAGGATTCTCGCCAAGACAGCCAATCCGTCAGCCATCTCCCTGAGAGGACGATCAAGCGTGCATGCTGAGAACCTTCATCCCTGGCAACACAGCCACACCTTCGGCCAGGATCTGAAGCGGCCAGGGGAAAGGCGGACGTTCATGGTCATGGCCCTCACCGGGTCGATGATGGCCGTTGAGATCGTCGCGGGCATCCTGACCGGTTCGATGGCGTTGTTGGCAGACGGCCTGCACATGGCGTCCCATGCGACGGCCCTCACCCTCAATGCCTTGGCCTACGTGTACGCCCGACGGCAAGCGCGGAACAGGGATTTCAGTTTTGGCACGGGAAAAATCAACGCCCTTGGGGGATTTACCGGAGCGGTCCTTCTGGCCCTGTTCGCTCTATTGATGGTCTGGGAGAGTATTGTTCGACTTCTTCAACCGGTGGATATCATTTTCAACCAGGCGATTTTCGTAGCTGTTCTCGGATTAATGGTGAACGGAAGCAGCGCCATGATTCTTGGGGCGGACGATCATCATCATGAGCACGGGGATGGCCTCGACCCCGCTGTTGATCATCATTCGCATGACCATGACCTTAATCTGAAGTCAGCCTATCTGCATGTGTTGGCTGATGCGCTCACCTCCCTTCTGGCGATCCTGGCCTTATTATCCGCAAAATACTTCGGCCTGATGTGGATGGACCCGATCATGGGGATTGTTGGGGCGATTCTTGTCACCCATTGGTCACTTGGGTTGCTCCGAACCACCAGGCATATTTTGCTCGACAAAGAAGGTCCGAAGATCATTCGGGACACGATTCAGAGATGTATAGAACAGGATGAAGACAGCAAAGTCACTGACCTGCATTTATGGTCGATCGGCCCCAATATCTATTCCGTCGTGGTTGCGGTTGTAGCTCATACCCCCGCAACACCCGGGCAATATAAAGAACGCATGCCCCAAGACATGGGGCTGGCACATATTACCGTTGAAGTCCATGAATGCACCGCGGGAATGGGCGATCACATGAAAGGGTAGGCTGAAGGCCATTTCCTGCCTTCGTGTCGTTTACCATCCCACGTCGTCGGTTATATGACTAAACATTCTGCCTGGCCAAGACCAACGGTTGCCCCCATAAGCGTGTGCTGAAGAATACGGGCAAGGACTTCTTTCCCCAGGACGTCGATCAGGCAGACTCCGCCGGGCTACAGCGGAGCGAACATGTTCTCCAAAACGGAGAGGTCGTCGTGCGTATTCTGAAAATATCCGAAAGAGGTCAACCTATTGAGCACGAAAGCAAATTCGCCTGGACGGACGAAGTCTCGCCTGTCCTGTTCTACCCAACAAATCTTGACCTGGGCGGATTGGGCATTTTCCTGGGGCTCGTCCAAGAGAAACTTCGTTCGATCGATGCCTGTGACCGAAAAGCCCCTGTTCGCCAGGGCAATTGCGCACCGGCCGGGATCACAACACAGATCGAGAGCGATTGTTCCAGCAGGCTTGGTGAGAGACAGTAGCCTGTCTCCCTGCTCCCCCGCCTCAGCGAATCGCTTGTCCGAAAACATAAAGGGGTAGACCTCCTGCCTAAACGAGTCGTCGTCGAACCATTCTTTTAGCGCAGAGTCTTCATCTGCTTTCTCTGCCGAACGTCTGCATTGACTTCCTCTTTGGAAGGTAGAAATAAGTGCAGGCGTCAGTGTCTCTAGGTCAAGAACACGGGAAGCGTAGCTTGCATTCCTGTATGACCGCATCCGTCAAAACCATAAAGAGAAATCATAGGGAGATTTAGGACCGCCTATCATAACTATTGGGGACCTTCAATTTGCCATGTTCGTGATTCCCTTAGGAAAACTTCTTAGAAAAGTCAGGTTTTTGGCTACTCATTCGTCTACCTCTATACAGACCCATGTTTCCTTCCAGGGTCTGTTGAAAAAAGCCGCCAGCGGCGTTCTCGCCCTTTTCCCGTGCTCACGTACTCAGCCTACGCTCCGCGCGGAGAAACGGCTGCGGCCTTGCTGGACGGACTTTTTTGAACCGACCCGGAGCCTTTGATGAGGAATCTTATCCTGCGCAAATTTGCCCTTGAACATCCTTATTATTCAACACTCCCTTCCAGTTTTTTTTTATTCGGAGTTTATCGGAGTCCGTTGTAGAACGGAGCAACCAAAGTCGGAAATAACAAGCTTCATGCATTACCTTTTTACCCTTCTCCACCGGTGGGTGGGGCTCGTCATCGCCGGATTTTTGATTATCACAGGCCTGACGGGGGCGGTGATCTCCTGGGATCACGAACTTGACGACCTGCTAAACCCCCACCTGACCCATGTGGATAGCCGTGGGGAGTATTTATCCTCACTTGATCTGGCCCAAGCGATCGAAACTCGTGATCCACGGGCTCGAGTAACCTTTGTGCCGCTTGCCCCGGAAGCGGGTGAGGCGCTTGCTTTCGGTGTCGGCCCTCGCATAAATCCTGCCACAGGCAAATTGTATGAACTCGGTTATAATCAGGTGTTTATTGATCCTGTCACGGGAGATGAGCTGGGTCGGCGGGAATGGGGAGCGGTCTGGCCGGTCACCCAGGAAAACTTAGTCTCTTTCCTCTACAAGCTACACTTTTCACTTCACATGCCGGAGATATGGGGCATTGACCATTGGGGTGAATGGCTATTGGGAGGCATCGCCTTACTCTGGACAGTGGACTGCTTTGTCGGCTTCTATCTGACACTGCCACGGCGCGCATCAACTGCAAAAGCTTTTGCCGTGTCTGATCGACCCCTGGTTCAAAGCTGGCGAAGTCGGTGGGCGCCTGCATGGAAGATCAAGATCTCGGGCACGATCAAGCGCATCAATTTTGATATCCACCGCGCTTTTGGCCTCTGGGCATGGGGCCTTTTGTTCATGCTCGCGTTCACGGCGTTCTCACTTAACCTTTATCGGGAGGTCTTCTATCCGGTCATGTCCGTCATGACCGAGGTCACCCCAAGTCCCTTCGACTTGCGAACAGAAACCGACTTACACAAGCCTATTTCACCCAAAATTGGCTTTGCCCCAATCATTGATCACGCGGTTGAGATTGCGTCGGAACGGAACTGGCCTGAGCCGGTAGGCGAGGTGTTCTATGCGGAACATTTCGGTGTCTATGGAGTCGGCTTTTTTCACCCTGGCGACGATCACGGCGCTGCGGGTGTTGGCCCCCCCGTACTCTATTTCGACGCTGACGACGGACGGTATCTGGGGGACCGGCAGCCGTGGAAAGGTACGGCAGCGGACATCTTCGTGCAAGCCCAGTTCCCTCTCCATTCCGGGCGCATCCTGGGCCTGCCCGGTCGTATTTTAATATCGGTCATGGGCTTAGGGACAGCCATTCTTTCCATCACGGGTGTGATAATCTGGTGGCGGAAACGGGCCGTACAAAACCAGATGGCACACAACCAGACTAAAGGGCCTGACCCTATCCCGATACCATAATAAAATTCCCTCGTGAAAACCGTAGGCTCGGATTTTGAATTCGTACAGTTGGCAAATTGTGTTCAACTTGTTCAATCCATCGAATTTTCCTGACGGAAAGAACTGAAAAATTTCCGAAAAAATTTGAGAATGACCGGAGGTGATCCATGAATAAAATCATGTCCATAGGTTTTGTGGAACAGAAATATGATTGAAGAGAACGTTCGTTCCATGATATTAGGAAAGGAGGAGGTATGTCCGTATGCCGTCTCAGGAAGGATTAACGCTATGGTTGACCGGTCTTCCCGGTGCCGGAAAGACTACACTGGCACACATGATCGGAGAGAAGCTTCACGCCATTGGACTCCCAGTTGAAATTCTTGACGGTGATGTGGTCCGTCGAGGATTTTCGAAAGAATTGGGGTTCACTCGTGAGGATCGGGACGAGAATATACGGCGGATTGCCTTTGTGTCCAAAATGTTGGTTCGTGTCGGTACCGTTGCTATCGTGGCAGCCATTTCTCCATATGCAAAGGCAAGAAACGATGCACGATCGGAGATTGGCAATTTCGTAGAAGTGTTTGTTCGGTGCCCCCTGAAAATCTGCATCCAACGGGATCCCAAGGGCCTATATGCAAAAGCCCAGCAAGGCAAGGTGCTTCAACTGACCGGCCTAACAGACCCGTATGAGGAACCACTCACACCCGATGTCATCGTTGATACCGACCGGGAAACTCCACAAGAAAGCTTGGAAAAAATATTTCAATGCCTATCCACGGGAAATTTCATAGAGTTCCCTTCATCAACAACTACGAGCTTGAAAAGATCCTTGGCTCCGCCTGGTGACAACCAAGGCAGTGCACTCTCACCTACTTGACCATCCCTTCTTTTATCAACGGCAATTTTCTCTACACAACAACCAGAGGCATTTCCCTTGTGTAATTTTTCAATGGTTCTGCGTTGAACTGAATAAGGCGTGGAATGATTCGATCAATTCATAGAACGTCTGTTTGTTCTGTCCTTCCCAGAAACAATCATGCATCGTATTTCTCCTTTCCGTCGTCCCGTCGGCCATGAGACATTCGAAACCAAAGGGAGTGGTGAAAACTTCGAGCAACGACCCAAAAGCCGTCGATCAAATATCCTTTGAAGCCAATACTGAGCCGTCCAAACCTCACGCGGAATTGCCCAGACTTCTGACCTGAATATCAGGATGTCGTGCTCTGACCTCTGATCCTACAGCAAAGGTTTACTTGCATGGGTCTGTTGAAAAAAGCCGCCAGCGGCGTTCTCGCCATTTTCCCGTGCTCACGTACTCAGCGTACGCTCCGCGCGTACAAACAGCTGCGGCCTTGCTGGACGGACCCTTCGGGAAGACTCAGGGCATAATTTTTTGAACCGACCCGGAGCCTTTGATGAGGAATCTCATCCTGCGTAAATTTGCCCTTGAACATCCTTATTATTCAACACTCCCTTGCATGTCAGCCGATCTCGTTCTTCCGCACATGGAGTTGCACATCTCCATTGCTTTCTGTTCAGCGTGGGCACCAACGTTGTAATTGATTATGTGGGAAAGAGATAAC
>BQIW01000074.1 GCA_021604105.1 Nitrospirales bacterium
CATTCATCCAACTGCGGGTCACCATGAAGACGACAAAAATGCCTGGAGCATTGTATACATACCAAAAAACTTAGACGTTCCGAACCTGCTTCCTTACACAAATAGCAGGGCTTTTCCCGTTTCGCATTGGGCATATCTTTCCTCCTGCAATGGGATGGGGATGAGCATATCTCCGGACATCCGAGATACCCGCTAATCTACGAATAGAACTGGCATTACACCAAAGATCAGGGTGAGTCATACCCAAGAGAAAATGTGGGGGGCATTGCTGCATGCACGTTCGGAGGGAAATCGCATCATGACAACATTGGACAGACCGGGGTCTCAGAAAGCCAAAGGCAGGTTGTCTGAGACGATGCGGTCTCCTATGACCGTCATGAAAATCGCTATTCAACATAATCGTCCCAGGCGAAATCAGGGAGAAAATCCATACAGAATTCCGGACGAACACCTCACGCTAACTTTCCATCATCTCCAAGCGGGTATCAAATTCATGGCCGCAGGACACGCACCGGATACAATCGGACTCAACCACCGGTTCATCATCCCGGATTCCCATACCACCACAATCCGGACATCGTGCCAGATGCAACACTTCGTCCTTGAGGTTTTCATAGCGGGTGCCGCGTAAGCAAAAAATCGGTTGCCCATCGAGTAACCACGGTTGACAGTCTTTATTGACCACGGGAAGCACAAGGTAATGATGGGCAGCATAATCCTGGATCGCTTCGGGAGTAGGAAACCCATCCTTAATCAGAGTCCCTGTTTTCGCATCATAGATCCCACAGTCTTTTACGACAGCTTTGGTTGGCCCCATACGATACCTCCTTCAGACAGGATGAATCTGTTCGTCAACGGCTCTACACCCACCAATATGCTCTAGCAAGATGTTTAAAAAGTCCGCCGGCGGCGTTCCCGTCCCCTGGCCCTGCTCACGTACTTCTTCCCGGTACGCTCCGCCCGTCCAAGAGACTGCCGCCTTGCTGGACAGACCTTTTGCACATTCTGCTTCGCTCATAAAAGATCGTAAAAATTATTGGTCATGATAGGTTCTCAGAAGAATTGGAATTTTTTCAACAGCCTGTTTGCGATCCGATGAAAGATCATGAGGGCAAAAGGCCTAACTGCTCAGCTACGAGCATGCCATGAAAACGGATACGCGACTGATGGCGAACTAGGCCTTACCCCTTACAGAACAGAACAATCACGCATTGCCCGGCTCGACGCCATATGAGTTGGAAAACAGGTCACTTTCGTTTCTTCTTTTTTGATTTACCCCATGTTTCACTGAGGACCGATTTCCACTCATCGCGGGATACCGCCGGCATCGTCTTAATGCGAATATGCCCCATTGAAGCATTGAGCACACCCGCCTTCATGGCGGTACGATTATTGGGAAACTCCAAAATAGCCACCACATCATATTCCCCCAGGCAATAAAAGGCATGTAGCATTTTCCCGCCCAGAGATTCGATATTTTTCTTCACCATGTCCGACCGCTGCACACCCTTGTCTTTCATGGTCATCAGCCCGTCATGGGTAAAATTCACTAAACTCACATAGATCGGCATGCTACACCTCCCCGAGAAAAGGTGAATAATGATGAAGACGTTTGGTTGAGAGACGAGATAGACGTATCCTAATGTAAAAAGGCAGGAAAAAATAGTCTTTTTCTGATGACCTGACAATGACCAGGTACGACTGTTTGGCAGATGAGGTCATCGTGTTGAGAAAACGGCATTGAGCCAATAATGGTTCAATCCTTACATCATGAGGCAGGAGGAAACTCCTCAATCGCATCCATCTTCTCGGGATAAAAAGCCACGTAATCTTTAATGGCCGCCACGGAAGCGAGGGGGGTCTCATATGTCCAAACCGCATTCTCAGCAGTTTTGCCCGTCACGCTTATGCTGAAATACGACGCGTCCCCCTTAAAAGGGCAGTGCGTGGAATGAGTCGTGGGGTGAAGGCAGGACATCGTCACATCTTCACGCGGGAGGTATTGAGCCGGTGGCACAGGCCCCTCCCGCAATGTCAGGGCTCGGCTGGTATCCGCAATGACCGTCCCGTTAAAGGTCACCTTGACCCGATTCGGATTGGGTGTAATGGTAATGGCATGAGGATGGTTTTGCGCCGTCATGGTGATCATTCCTTTCCTAAGTTTAAAATTTCCGGCGGAAGCCACAGCGGTGGAAAACGGTGGCAGACAATTTCTGATGTAAATAACATAGTCCGGTTTCCTACTGAAGCTGTTGAGCAACATCCAGGAATGTCTGAAGATTCGCAGGGCTGCTAAACCGATGATCCCCGGTCTTCAAAAGCAGCTCGATAGGATATTGAGGATCTTGTGTGAGCAGATGTTCGGTAAATTCCCAGCTTCCTTTTGGAAGGATGACCACGTCCTGAAGTCCATGCACAATGCGCGTGGACACCCGCTTGGGTGAATCCAATCGTCTGGCCCATAACGCCTCACTTTCTTCCACCCATTTCCACGAGAGCGGAAAGTCTTTATGCAAGGCGTCATCGTCCCAGGGCATCCATCCGGTCTCCTGCCACCGTTGGCGTCTTTCAGGAGAAATATCCTGCGCGCGTTTTCCCATCATATTAAACGCGGGAGCCAGGAGCACCAATTGTTGCACGTGAGGAAATTCCTGTCCAAGGAGCCATGCCAGCCAGCCACCTAAGGACGAGCCGATAATGGTCACAGGCGGACCATCGGCCAACATCTTCGTCACGGATCGCGCATCTGCGAGCCAATCAACCAACGTATAGTCGGCGAACGCCCCCTCTGATTCGCCATGACCACGACAATCAAAACAGCAAAAACCCCAGCCCCGCTCACGACACAAATCGGCCAACGCCCTGCTTTTATTTCCCCACCGCTTGGAAAGAAAACCGGTCACAAAAAGTAATTGTCGTTCCTTGCCGGAAATGCGGTCACCGACAATGAGCTTAGAATCCGTTCCGGGTATTTCAAATCGAGTCGATTGATTCATCATGTTCCCTGTGCTGTCAGGTGAATAAGAAAATGAGTGTTATTCAAGAACGTGAACGAAAAGATCCACAGAAGGAGTGGGAAACATCATCTCGTGCAGGTGAAGGGAGCAGTCTCATTCCAGTGCGGAACCACCGGAGCGATTCCCAGAGCAGAAGCCCCTTCCATGGCCTGCCCGACATGATCAACCAATACAAAGTCCACCCCACGGGCGAACAGATCCTCCAGGTCTTGTCGGAGCTCGCTTTCGTCTTCTTCTTTGAGCCACGAATAGTTCACACGGATACCTGCCTGCTTCAGTTGATCAATGGTTTCGACGCTGGGCTGCCCACGCAGAAAGAACAGCTGGATGAACTCGTCACAGGCATGAATGGTGGTGTCAACATATTGGCTGCGAAAGATCTCCCGGCTCATGTTGGCGACCCAGCTCGCTTCGTCAGCCTCCCCTGCCACACGGCGCACGGCAAGATCGGCATCGTTACGCGCACCAAAGATCGTCTGGTCGAAGCGTTGGGCTTTGGCGACCGTCTCCGCCACGAACCTCCCAACCAGGGGATTGTCCTCCTTGATATCCACATTGATCCAAATATTGTGCGGCATAACGGCAAGAGCCTCTTTAAATGTGGGAATACGCTGTCCTGCCACCTCACCCGCACACGGCTCGAGCCGCAGGCTCTGGACTTCGGCGAGAGTCGACTCGGAAATGCGCAGCGTTCGCCCCTGTGCGTCTGTCACACGATCATCATGTGCCACAACAAGTATCGCATCGGCGGTCGATCGCACATCCAGTTCAATCTGATGAACACCAAGGCAAATTGCCCGTTGAAACGCGCCCACTGTATTCACAGGACATCCCAACTGCCCCCCGCGGTGAGCGGAAATGCCCCGCTCAGGAAGATCCGCCGTCTGCAGGTGAGAGACTTCACAGGAAACCGGAGCCACTCCGGACGGCGAGGAAGCACATCCCAGCCAGAGTGTCACGACGGCAAGTGCGGCTCCGTAGAATCGCCACGCGGCTTTCAAGGACTTCCAAAGGGGCCGGGAGCATGTCATCACGCACCTCGGGCCAGCCCATCATTTTCAAAAGATCTGTTGAGAAAGGTCACGGTTGCTCCAACATGAGTTCAGGAACCCCGCCCATCGTGGTCACAAGCAAGGCGAGCAATAGGGCCTGAATAATCCATCCAATAAGACACACCCCAATGGCGCGATAGGTACTCTGATAATCCAGGGCTTGGCGCACCGCAATGATCATGGCCACGAGCATCCATACACCGGCAAGAAGATTCACAAACCCGCTCAGACCCGGGATAATGCCGAACACTCGAATCAGGCCAGGAGCACTCGAAAAGCCGATCGTTCGTAGGAGTTCGCCATGGTCCGCGTGGGTTTGCGGTTCGGGAAGAAGTTTCGTGCCAATGAGATAGGTCATAAGCGCCCAGACATACCATCCGAGCAGGGATCCGACCGTTCCAATGACCAGCCCCATCAAACCGGCCTCTTGCACAAACCCGATACCACCGGCCAGGCTGGATAACACCACAACGCCCATCGCCTGGCCCATCGAACGTCTATCCGCTTCCACTTCTTCATAGAGGTGAACATCGAGTTTAGCCGCGCGTATCATCCGATCAATAAACGGGGTCATAACCAAACATCTCCTTTCCCTAAGGAAAATTTCATTTCATGTAAACCACAAAGGATTGTGCCCGAGTAGGAGGACCACAAGCAATTTCCCAGGACAGTGAAACGGTTTTTACATCGTGTTTCTGTCAGCGCCTTCCCTCTCCACAGGGTGGGGGTAGATTTTTTCTCACTAGAGAATAGGAGAATTCAATTTCCTCCTCAATCTCTGCTGAAGCACTTTGGGACCGTGGTAAAAATAGACCGGCTTATTGAAATGTAAAAGAGGAGATGCTCGTTAGAGGAGAGAACATGCTCATTCATGATCCGGAGGATGAACCGGACATATCATTTGTATCAAGCAACACACCATTGTTTTCAAAAGGCAAGCGGGTACCTTGGCTATAGAGAACGCCGTCGACCTGATAGGAGACTTCCTGCCGTTGTGAGAGGTGAAGGAGTTGTCGTATCACATCGAGTGTGGAGGTCGTGGTCTCTACGGAAATAACAGAATCTCCCAGCCTCGGAATAGTCGAAGCCGTATTTGTCAGGCCACGGGCCAGTCGTTGATCATTGAGGTGTAGGGTGAAATCAAGGCCGGTCACCTCCAGATCAAAATCATTGGGATTCCGAACGCGCAAGTCGACTTGCAAACGTTGTTCGAACATCGTGGCGTCTAACGGAGTGATATTGACCAGCAGAACTTCCGGCGATTCAGGCTGGACAGATGATGGCGGAAGAGCAGTGCATCCGGCAAGAAAAAAGATTCCACAGAGGAAAGGGAATACGAGAGAAAGCCATTTCATCATCATAAAGAATCATACCTCAATCCAATCGGCAAAGCGATTAGATTTGTAGGATATTGAGGAAACCAACATATCAAGAAATTCAACTTCAGTCACTCCATTTATATTTAGAGTTAACGTACATACAAAGGTGTGAACACAATTCCTCTTTGTGCGGCAGTTTCAATTTTTTGTTTCAATCCATCCCGAAGATCTAAACGTCCTTCCAAGATAAAGTTCAGATCACTACCATCCAGTAGAATTAAATTTCCCCCGCTGCTATTGAATTGAGAGATAACTTCCGCTCGAAACCCCGGAATAGAAACGAATAGACCTCGTGTACTTTCGAGTTTGCCATCGACTTTGTGTTTAAAGCCACCCAATTCTTGTTCTGTAGGTTGATCTTGCCGCCATTTGGCTTCAACCAAATAATCAAAGCCTTGAAAGTTGAAATGTCCGTCAATTTGTTGAGTAGGGATTCGGTAAGATTTCCGATAATCAATCTCGAAAAGACTAAAAAGGTCTTTGAGTAAATCTTCGAGTGTATATCCAGCCTCTTGCCGATCCGGTGATATCACGGCGGCACTGAACTTTTTGTAAAGCCCTTCTAATTTGGCGGCCCGCAATCTCACAAGTTTATTCTGTTCCTCGGTAAGGTTCTTTCTGGATGAACTTTTTTCAATCTCCGCACGAACAATCAAGTCGTGGCTTAACGCCAATTCTTTCAAATCTCGGAGAGCCATGAGCCCACCATCTCGGTCTTCGACTTTGCTATCTGGAAGATTCCGAAGTTGACAAAGGGCCGTAAGAATTTTTCTCTGAAAAATTTGATGGTGTTCGGATTCTCCCAATTCGGTTAAAAGCTTGCGAGCCCACACAAATTTATGTTCCTGCCGGTATTTGTCAATAAGGGTCTTTGGAACTTCACAATTCGCAAGAAATGCGGCCATCCGGTCTTTGAAATGAAAAGATTTCCCAAAACACTGAATCATGGCTTCCAAAATTTCATAAGGAAGCTGGTTCATGTCACAATTCTCCCTTAAAAGCTTTATCAAGAATGGAGGGAAGGAGCGCATCGAGTTCGACAGTGGTTATTGATTGCACTTTCCTTATTTCTTGCACCTTAGATTGCAATTTGTCGAACCAAAGTTGTTTCTTATAAGAAGGGACTGGTACGTCTATGGCCTCAAGTTTATCCAACCCTAATGTTCGGTTCCTGCCTGCTCCACCGGGGGAGGCAAGACCAATTTTTTCAAGCCCTTCCACAGTCAGAAAATAAAATCGCAGGAAATTAGCGGTGATCACTTCTTCTTTAGGAACGCAGGAAATAAACCGGTGTGAGCCAAATCGGCCCGTATCCTCAGGTTGGACAACGGCGATGGCCCCCTCCCAAGCGAACACATTACTGAAAAGCAGATCTCCAATTTGAACCTGATAAAGTTTTTTTGACCCAATATCTATGCCATTTATGTTAGGTTTATGAAAAGTTCCATTGCCGAAAGAGCGTATGCCAATTTCTGGATATCCAGATGTGTCATCAATGTTGACTGGTCGCCTTGTGATTGGAGCGATTTTTTTCATTGGTTCTAGGTTCACTCCGGAAATCAATTTATAAAAACTACCTAGAAGCAATTTGTTCTCATCTTCGCCAATTTCCCCCTTTAGCTTTTTGATTTCTTTGATTTTTGCGTCCAGGGATTCGATTCGCGCTACAATTCGCTGCTGTTCTGGAAGTGGGGGGAGGGAAATTGGAGTAGCGAGGAATCGTTCTTCTTGAAGACGAACGCGATTAGTCGTTCCCTCACTCGCTGCCACGCAAAGGTCTATGAACGCATTCGTCTTGCTCATCCAATTGAGAAAGAGGGGAACGATCTGCGCCTCATCCAAATTGAAAACAGGAAAGTCATTGCTCACAATTGCACCATTTAGTGACTCCGGGATAAGCCCGAATGCCCCATTCCGAGCATCAATTCGAGAAAGAATAAACTGGTTTTCTCGAACTACCAAACGTCGTTGCGAAGCAATTTCTACCCCATTTACTTCTCTTCGGAGGCTAACTCCTTTCCCCCAAAGTCGAACGGTAACTTCTTTGTAGCGCTTGTCTGGCTCAAGGTTAATCCATTCCTCCGACTTCTTGAGAACCTTTCCTAAAGGTATCTTTGGCCAGTTGCAACTCATAGCTTTTTTTCTCGCAGCACCAGCTTTATCTCATCCATAATCTCAATAATTTGCTGCTCTTTTTTTATAATGCTGTCTACTAGTTGTTCCGGTGGCAGATGGTCCAGATCTTGTTTACCCCTGGGATTCTTTCGATCAAGGTTGCAGCGATTCGCAATAATGTCCTTCGCGGAAACTTTCCAAGCTTGGTCGGTCTCTTTCCGCTTATTCCACCATGCGAGACAGTCGGTGAATTCCTCGAACTGCATGGGCATGGTTTTGGTGTATTGCTTGCGGCCTTCGGGCAAGGGTTGCTCGTAATACCATACGTCTTTGGTAGGGCCGGAACGATCGAAGAACAATAAGTTGGTCAGAATGGGAGTATAGGGTGCAAATACGCCATTGGGCAGACGAACGATAGTATGCAGATTAAAGTTTTTCAGCAGATCTTCTTTGATGCGGGCACAGACGCCGTCGCCGAAGAGCATACCATTGGGCACGACAACCCCCGCTCGGCCTGGTTTCGGTTGGCGACGGAGTTTTCGCATGATGAGTTGGAGAAAAAGGAGAGCTGTCTCGGATATTTGTTTGTCTTCAGGGAAGTTCGTCAGGATGCCTCGCTCCTCTTCTCCCCCGAATGGAGGATTGGTGAGTATGATATCCACACGGTCCTTGTCGCCAATTTCATTAAGCGGAAACCGGAGACTATTGCCTGGATCGATTTGAGGAGATTCCAATCCATGCAGCAGCAAATTCATTTGCGCCAGCAGATATGGGAGGGACTTGGCTTCTCCTCCAAATAAACTTTTTGTTTGAAGAATTTTGCGTTGCTGAACGGTCACACATTGTTTTTCCAAGTGGGTATAGGCCTCGACAAGGAATCCCCCAGTGCCACAGGCAGGATCGAGGAGGGTTTCGCCGAGTTGTGGGTCGGTTACCTGCACCATAAACCGGACGACAGCGCGTGGCGTATAAAACTCACCGGAATCTCCTGCGGAATCCCGCATTTCTTTGAGCAGGGACTCGTAGAGGTGACCGAGCGTGTGGATCTCTTCGCTGGAGGAAAAGTGAATATGGTTGACCTTGTTGATCACATCTCGAAGGAGGTACCCATTGATCATGCGGTTGACCGTTCCCCTGAACACGGCTGCAATCACATCACGACGATCGCCTCCGTTGGCTCCTTGGAGGCTTCGTAAATAGGCGAAGAGACCTGGACCACGATTGCCATCTGGACCAACCGCTTCATCATTATTCACGAACGCGATAAGTTCATCCCCCGTGATGCCGTCAGACTTTGCTCCCCAATCCCGCCAACGATACGGAGGCTCGATGCTCGGACGAAACCGTTCTTTGGACACTTTCGCTTCAGCTTCCCGCATAAGCTCCAGATCATCCAGAAATTTGAGGAACATGATCCAGGTGAGCATAGGAAGACGATCAAGGTCGCCGTTCAGCCCCTTGTCCTTCCGCATGATGTCGCGAGCGGATTTGATAAGGCTGCCAAGTTGCTGGGCCGTCGTTAGAGGATGGACTGTTTTTTTTATCTTTGCCATGACATCGTTGCTTCCTGGTTGAATTTCTTGAACGGTTAATCGTTTTCTTCCCCAAGGGGTATTTCGAGTTGACTCCAGAAGGCCACAAGGTATTCGTAAGCGATTTCTACGGTTGCGTAGCGCATGTTGTATTCGGTGGCCAATGCTGCATATGGCTCGCTCCAACTCGAAGGAGGAGGCTCAAGTTGTGTCGGCAAAGAATGGGTATCTCGGCGTGTGAAGGTAGCCTGAAGAGCTCGCATGATTTGCGTAGATGCAGGAAGACCGTTTTCTATTAAGAGCACGAGATCAACCAGGTCTCTGACTCGGGAGGGTTGCTCTCGCGGAAAAGAATAGGCATGGATTTTCTCTGCGAACTGTTGGTCGAGAGGCACCATGGCAATCCGTGCCGGCTGAATGCCTGCGAAACTTAGGAGTTGGTGCCCAGTAATCCATTCTGGTTCAGACACCACGGCATCTCCCAGCCCTATATCAAGGTTGAATCTCGCAAATAATCGGTTATCAAGATGAGCTTCCACGGGAAATCTGGCCCCTCCAAGAGGCGCCGCTCGTAGGTCAGCTGTTGGGGCTCCCAAACGGAAGATAAACCAGTCGCCCAGACTTTTCCCCATTTCATCCTGAAGTAGTTCACGTAGCGCCTGTTGTGGATTTTGTCCTTGAAGAACTTGAAACGCAGGGTCTGGCATACATAGATCAATATCCTTGGTCGCTCGTGCTATATCCTGAAAGCGGAGTTCTATTGCGTATCCCCCTTTGAGCAACCAACGGGGGCTTCCCTCCGTAAAAAGCCGTGCAAGCAACCGTTCAAAGGCCACGCGACGACGTAATCGGTTTAGGTCTGTCCCTTGATTTTTGGAAGCCTGGTTCAGTCTGTCTTCTAACGATCGTCGAAATGCCCCTGCTGTGGCGAACCGACTTGGTTCGGGCACTATCCGACCTCCATGTGTTCCACTGTTTCAAGGACAGTGCGGAGTTTGGCTTTCTCAGGATTGAGAGGATCAATGGATAGGATTTGCTTTCTCTGGACCACGCCTCGTTCCAGCGCATCACGCACTGCGCCTTCAAGAAGATCCTGGCTGATGGGACTATTGGCGATGTCGAGCAGTGTTCGCAGGGGGGTCGTGACATTGAATCCTCGTCGATGTTCTATTTCGTCAGGAAGAAGCACCGCTTTGTGCGGAATACACCCACCCGCTATCTTTTTTCGAAACCCTGGAGGGACGGTGAGGTGAGTCTTGCTTGGCATCACGTCACCCAGTTCATGGATGGCCAACGCTGTTTCATGGGAGATGGTCGCTTGGATTCTGCCTCGCCGATCCCGGCTCCAAAGAGACCAACGAATGAGATCTTCGTACTCACTCTCATGAAAGGTGCGCAAGCGATAGACCCCGTGTTCTATGCTTTCCCAATTGCCTCTATTCTTATGGTGATGTTGTTGGCGATAGGTGTAGCCAACTGAAAGTGCCTGCGCAGCTGTAAAATACCCATCTTGTTCTTTGGCAATCTCAAGGAGTGCCCTTTCTGTTTCCCGTGGATCTCTTTTCATTTACAAAAACCTTACAATTAATGTAAGTATTATGTATGCTATTTGGCCAAAAATCAACCAATACGCAAAAACATTACAATTAATGTAAGTTTTTTGTGTTGCCGGTCAGGCAGCATATAGCAGGGTTTGAAGACGGTGAATGGCCTCTCTTAATTGATCTGGCCCACCAAAGAGTTTGGCAATCTCTACCACATTGCCATGTTCGGAAATGGGTGGAACTTTGAGGACATCTGGAATGAGGAATTGGGCTGTTCCATGCTCGGCATATTTTTCTAACAGCTCTTTGAGAACGGCTTGGGCTTCATGGCCGTATTGGTCGAAGAAGTCTTTCTTCTCTTTGCGAAGACGATCGGCCCGCTCCCTTCGGGTTCGGAGGGGAGCATTGAAGGCAATATGGCAGAGTAAATCAAACGGATCAGCTTCTGGTTGTTGAGCGGCTGTGGCCAGTTCGTCAAAATCAATACCTCGCTCCGCCAGCATTTCGATAATTTCAGATCGTTGCTCAGGGTTCGCCCATTGGGTTTTAAGATTGGCTGCTGAGGGATAGAGCGATTTCACTTTTTCAGCGGCATAGGCGGTGTACTGGACCATTGACAGTTGCTTACCATCTGGGTCGACCTCATAGACTAAATGGGCGACAATTTCGACCTGGCCACCATCGAAAAAATACTTCCGGCGTTGTCCTTCAGAATCATCTCCAATCTTTTGATTGATGAGAAAGGATTCTTCGTTTTCTGCCGCTACGCTGTGGTCCGCAATTATCTCATACGTTGCGGGGACGGTAACCCCATCTTCATTGATGCGTTCTTCCGTGATGAGCGCTGGTTCCCCATCAAAGTCTGGATCGGCAAAGAGCCTGGTGGCGGAACCCGTGTAATCTAAAATATTAAAGTAGAGTTTTCCGTAATCGTCACGGACTCGTGTGCCCCGTCCGATGATTTGCTTGAAGTCCGTCATGGATTCCACGACTCGTGCCAAAACGATGTTCTTACAAGTTGGTGCATCCACACCCGTCGTAAGGAGTTGCGATGTTGTCAAGATCACGGGGGAACTTGTTTCAACATCCTGAAATCGCCCAAGGTGCCCTCGACCGACCTGCCCTTCCTCCGATGTGACTCGGCACACGTAGTCCGGAAATTGTTGGACAAGATCGGAGTTGAGATTGTTAATTGCACGACGCATTTCATCGGCATGGTCTTGATCGACGCAAAACACAATTGTTTTGGCAAATCGATCGGTATTTTTCATGAAGTTCGTCAGATGCTGTGCAATGGCTTCCGTTCGTTTGCGAAGCGCCACCACCCGTTCAAAGTCCTTGGTTTGGTATTCTTCGTCGGGGATTTCCCGGCCAAACCGATCCAGGTCATCTTTACTGGGCCGCCATCCCGCAGCATCCCATGTGGTCATAACCCGGTGCACGCGGTAAGGAGCGAGGAATCCATCCTCAATTCCTTGCTTCAGGCTATAGGTATAAATCGGATTCCCAAAGTATTTGTAAGTATCTCGATTGTCTTCACGAAGGGGAGTCGCCGTCATGCCGAGCTGGAAGGCAGGCCTAAAATACTCCAGTATCTCACGCCAATTACTGGTTGTCCGCGCACTTCCCCGATGGCACTCGTCCACAATAATGAGATCGAAAAAGTCTGGAGCGTATTCTTTATACAGGCCCGGTCGTCGTTCATCTTTGGCTAAGGCCTGGTATATAGCAAAATACATTTCCCTTCCTTTGCTGGCTTCTCCATGTTCGATTTTCCAACGGGCATCTCCCATGGCCACAAAGATTTTGTCTTTGGGATCGTCGATGAGGATATTCCGGTCAGCAAGATAGAGAATTTTGGGCCGTCGGTGCTCACCAGATCTATTCCAGCGGCTACTCCAAAGTTTCCAGCAAATTTGAAATGCGACGACTGTTTTTCCTGTTCCTGTGGCCATCGTAAGTAAAATTCGTTGCTTCCCTTGAAGGATATATTGAACTGTTCGATTAATGGCAATTTCTTGATAATAACGTGGACTTTTTCCGGTGAGATGATTGGAGGGAGTTAAGATTTGGTAGGTGGTTTTCCCATCCGAGATATTTTGATGCGTTCGGAAGCGTTGCCATAGGTCATCTGGATCAGGAAAGGCTTCTATCTCACGTTCTTTTCCAGTGGTGTAATCAAATTCAATAATACCGTGCCCATTGGTAGAATAGGCGAATTTCAATCCCAACATTTCGGCATATTCTTTGGCCTGTCCTAATCCATCTCCTGGTGATTTAAAAGCGGCTTTTGCCTCAACCACCGCTATCATGAAGTCGCGTGTGTACCGTAATAGATAGTCGGCCCGTTTCTGTGGGCGACGACGGACTTTTTGACCTGAGACTATAATGCGGCCATCTGTAAAAGTTTTTTGTTCGGTGAAGGAATGGGGCTCATTGTCCCAACCTGCTTTAAGCAACTTTGGTAGGACATACTTTCGGCAGGTATCAGCTTCAGTGATCATTGAATCGTTATCAGCAAGTAATTGGGAATGCAGGCATGCTACCCAACCCTTAGAAAAATGTACAGTTGGAATTTCGGGAAGGGGATCGAAGATAGATTGTCACTAAAGGCTGGCGGGAATGACGAGGCGGGATAGATTCCTGCCAAAGGTGCCCAGGAATGACAGCATGAAAAATGGATTCCCGATTGCAAATGTCGGGAAGGGCCCCTCCGAGGGTTATTGCTGGACAGCTTGTTGAACGAACTGGTTCGCTTCCTTTACCTCGGGAAGATCCGAGTCGGCCTGATTCCATATGTTGAGAAAATTGCTGTAGGCATGACGAGTCGCCTGAATATGGCCCAGTTGAGCTGCCGCTCGCGCAAGACCCAGGAGAGAACGTGCCCGATTGGGGTGCCAGAGGAGAGATTGTTCAAATTGTCGTTGCGCCTCTTTCGGCCGGTCGATGCCTAACAGGATTTCGCCATACAGTTCATGGGTAGGCTTGATGAGATCGGGTGGGCCGGAAGGGGGCGGAAGGGATTCTTCCAGGGCGGTGGCCCGGTCAAGCATGTGTCGGGCCCGGGAATGGTCTCCGTTGATGAGATGTTTCAATGCCGCGATTTGCAACTTCCAGATTTGTGCGGTGATGGGTTCAGCCGATTCCGTGGAAGGCTCGGGGACCGGCGAGGCTAAACCTGGGTGCACCTGGAGGGCAACGGATTGATTTCTCAGTGTTGCCATGCTCTGCGCAAATTCACGGACATAGACGGACATGGATGGCGACTCATCGCCAAACCGTTGGTCATTCACGTTCCACGCCTGATCCGCTAGCTCCCATCGCTCGGTTTCTATAATAAAGGCGGCCACCATTTGATCGTAATTCCGGCTCACCTTTCGGTCATAACCAAAGACTTGTGTCTGTTCGCCGGATAAGGATTGCGCCATATCCTGTTGCTTTTCCAAGATCAGGGCGGCGGCGGCGTTGTATCGGCCTTGTTGGAGATAAGCATACTGCAACCAGTACAGGCTGTGATAATCCTGAAGGGATAATGGCAACTGCTTGTCTTTGACCCAGGCCTGCGAACTTTTCCAACCGGCTTTGTTTGAGGCCGCTGCCTGGTCCCACATGCCCAGTTGGACAAATATATGGGCCGGCATATGTTGCGCATGATGCGCTTCCGGAGCGATCCTGGCATAGCGCCGGGCCTGGGGGAGAGCCAGGATGGCGTGAATCGGATCGTCGAAGGCATGAATGGTGTAATGCGCGGCGCACGGATGATTGGGATTCACTCCATACACACCTAAGGTCAGAGCCCCGGCCTGAACGCGATATTTCTCCTGAAGATACGGCTTCTCATCATAGTGGACGGCCAACCCGAGCAGGGACAGGGCATAAAAGCAGGTGGCTTCCAGATCTTCGGGGTACGCACTGGCAAGGCTTTCCATTTGGGCGGCATAAGCCTGATCGCGGGCAAGCTTGTCTCCCTCACCAAATAACGTTTTCACGGCTTGGAGATACTGACGTTCTCTGACCGTGACCGACGCATTTTCCGAAATTTTTTCCAGAGCCGCCTGTGCCGCTTCAACATTTTCTTCCTGCCAGACGGGATGATTATTCGCCATCGCCTCACCCCAATATCCCATCACAAAATCTGGATCAATCGTGGTCGCCCGACGAAAAGCATCAATGGCTTCCTCATACCAAAACGAATGCAGGGCCGCGACGCCCCGTAGAAAATGGGGATGGGCTTCTGTGGACCCGGATGCGGGAAATTCAATACTTCCCAATTGACCGAATGCCGCATTCCCCTCTGATGAAGACGAGGCGTCGCCCATCTCGCCAAAGGTGAACTGGGGAAGTGCCGTGAGGAAGATGGCGATGAGGAAGTACCGGAGACAGGATCGTCCCGGCGCATATTTCGACGAATACAGCTTGATGGACATGCCAACTCCTTGGTTAATGACGGCGGTACGTCATTGCTCTGCAAATGATGCTGTTTTCATCTTATCATTTTTTTCAAAATAGAATTAGACAAGAATGAATGATAGGAATGAGTGTTCATGATTTGAACTCACACTCAAGATTGTCATTCCGAACAAAGTGAGGAATCCTGAAATTCGAGACTTAAATCCTTCCATTGTGGATTTTCGCCATTTACTAAGGAGTCCTTCTTCTCCCTCCTCCATTTTTTATTTCTTTTTCTCGCATGATGGCTGCATTCACTTCTTGAGTTTCTTAAAAATACACGAGTTTGTTTATGTTGTATTTTTGGGTAAACCCTTTCAAAAGTTTCTTCTTATGTTCGTACATTCTCCGTTCTAAGTTGTTGGTCATTTCTACATACATGACATTGTTGTTCCAATTGGTCAGGAGGTAAACATAATAGGCATGTGCCACAGAAAGGATTTCTCCCTTTGGTCGAAATGACAGCAAGGCCAAGAAGGGAGGTTGCTAGGGAACCCTGGCGCGACCGATGGTGTTGGCATCCGTCCCGAACCAAATGGATTTCGTTGGGTGATGATAGACCATATGACGGACGGTTCCGCCACCGCTGGGAATATCGGTCAGACTCATGAATGTGTGGGTTCGTGTATCAAATCCGACGAGGCGATTTGGATGCGCGCCGGTTTCCACAAACCACACCCGGTCCTGATTATCGACGGTCATCCCGTATGGTTTAGCATCGGTTTCTCCCGGCGCCAGCCATTCCTGAATATCGCCTGTTTTAGCGTTGTAGGATCCAAGATACCCTTCGGCATAATCCACATACCAAATGACACCGTCCGAGGTGACCGCCAGTCGTCGTGGTCGTGTTTCAATCCGTGAAAGCGGAATTTCTCGAACGGTCTTTGTCTGCTGATCTATCGTGCCCAACTTGTTGGTCCCGAATTCCGTGAACCATGGGGAATGGGTGGGATCCAGAACGATGCCATAGGGGCGAGCCCGTGCAGTTGGTAGCGGCATAAGTTGAATCGTTCCGGTGGCCATTTCCAGATGTCCCACGAAATTCCCCTGTTGTACCGTAAACCAGATGTCATGATCATGGCCAAATACCAGGGTATGCGGATCGTGGGCCTTTGGATCAGGCATGGGATACTTGATGATCTTCCCGGTGGCCGGATCGAGTTTACCGATGTGGGCCGCGCGATTTCCGGCGTACCAAACCTGTCCTTCCATATCCACAATCAGATTGTGGGGACCGGTACCGGGATCCAGTTCGAATCGGTGAAACTGCCCGACTTCAGGGTCGAGCACGGCAATGTAATCACCTCCCTGCCCCACGAACCATACGCGATTCTGCTGATCCACATACGGATCACGCGGCCTCGTCTGGCCCCACGGCACCTCCCATTCTTTAATGTCCACCGCATTAAGAGAGGCATCTTCGGCTTTTGCCGGATGATTGGTGCATCCGGAAAGGATCAGCAGGATGATTAGACCAATAATGATAATGGTGTTTGTTTGGTGTAGACGATACACAATGGTTCTCCTTTGAATCATCCGAGATGACGTGTTCCGGAATGGCATGTGCCTATGTTGGCATGTCTGGAATTATTAGGCAATCAACAAAGGCCCGGAGGGATGGGATGGACCTGATGCCTCAGGTAAGGAGAACGGACGGCTGGTCCCCCGCAAACCATTTCCGTTTTAACCGAATGGCAACGTGGACGAGAGCTAACAGTACCGGTACTTCGACTAATGGCCCGATGACGGTGGCAAACGCGACAGACGATCCCAGGCCGAATGCGGCGATGGCCACGGCGATGGCCAATTCAAAATTGTTGCTGGCTGCCGTAAAGGAGGTAGCCGTGGTTTTGCCATAATCGGCCCCGATAATTTTGCCCATGCTGAAACTGACGAGAAACATGAGGACGAAGTAGAGGGTAAGTGGCAGGGCAATGCGAACCACATCTCCCGGGAGGCTGAGCACCATGCCGCCTTTCAGCGTAAACATGGCAAAGATCGTGAACAGAAGTGCCATCAGCGTGAGAGGAGCAATTTTCGGGAGAAATCTCCGTTCATACCACTCGCGACCTTTTTGCCTGATCCCCACCCAACGTGAAAGGAACCCGAACACAAAGGGGATGCCCAGATAGATGAAGACACTTTCGGCAATGGTCTGAAAGCTGACGTCGACGACTTCCACAGCCAGACCTAATAACGCTGGCAGGATGTCCAAATAGAACCAGGCCAATCCACTGAAGAAGATCAATTGAAAGAGGCTGTTGAAGGCCACCAGGGCCGCCACATATTGATTGTCGCCTTCGGCGAGTTGATTCCAGACCAGCACCATGGCAATGCATCGCGCCAGCCCGATAAGGATCAGCCCGGTCAGATATTCCGGTGAATCGTGAAGGAATATGACTGCCAGGCCAAACATGAGCAAGGGGCCGATAATCCAATTTTGAACCAGTGACAGGAGGAGAATTTTCCAATCACGAAAAATCAAGGGCAGCTCTTCATATTTCACGCGAGCCAGCGGGGGATACATCATGAGCATGAGGCCAATGGCGATAGGAATGTTGGTTGTCCCTAGGGTAAGGCTATTCACCAATGCCGGTGCCCCGGTGAAAACCGAGCCGATCGTGACGCCGGCCACCATGGCCAGGAGGATCCACCCCGTGAGATAGCGGTCGAGAAATGATAAACGGCGTGGGGCTGACGCGGTCATGACAGGACCTCTTCGATTCTTGACTTGAGCAGGAGAAAGGTTTGGTCAAAGGCGGCGTTAATTTCTTCTTTCGTACCGATCACCCTGCCCGGATCAGGAATACTCCAATGCAACTTACGCGGGTGACCGGAAAAGATCGGGCAGGCTTCTCCGGCAGCTTGATCACAGACCGTGATGACCAGGTCAAAAGGCTGTGAACTCATGTCATCCCACGATTTGCTGTACGGCTGGCCGGGATCAATCCCATGACGTTTCAAGGTCGAAATGGAACCCGGATGAACGTATCCGGCCGGATGACTTCCTGCACTCCACGCCCGATATCGTCCTTGGCCCATGTGATTAATGAGGGCTTCGGCCATGATGGAGCGGCACGAATTACCTGTACAGAGAACCAGAACTTTTATTGGTTCATCAGACATTGGTACAGCAGCCACTGGATTCCTGTGCCGGCATGTTCGCCACGGGACTCGCCAGGAAGGACGGTTCGCAACAGGCAGAATCCGTGTTCGCCGAATGAGTTGAAAAAATTTCCGCGTCTTCCATCGTACGGTAGGCTTCCCACGGGACTCCGGCAGGATCCAATACCCAGGATTTATCCGATTTGGCATAACAACACAGAGTCTCGCCTTCCTCTGCTATCGGAAGATTTCCGGCTTGAAATCGTTGCCTGATCTCGTCCAACTCCTGTCCTTCCTCAACTTGAATGCCCAGGTGATCCACACCTTTCGTGGAGGACCGGGTGGAGATGGCCAGATTGACGCAGGGATCGTCAAGCATCCATTTGGCATAGTCCGGTTTGCGTTTAACCGGTTCCGCCCCAAACAGCTTGCTGTAAAACCCGATGGCTTCTTCCAACTGTTCGACGCCGATATGAATATGAAGACGTTTCATGTATGGGCCTCCTTGTGAGTGGGTTGGCAACAATTCGAGAGTTCAATAATGCTGCACTTCTTTTTTTTATGGTCCCGGATACTGGCCATATCCTCGCGACAGCAGTCTTTAATCATATAGCGAATCAGATCGGTAAAAAATTCAAAGTTGGCCCTATAGATGATGGACCGGCCTTTTCGGTGAGAACGGACCAATCCTGCGTTGCTCATGTGCGACAGGTGAAAGGAGAGGGTGTTATGGGGTATGGCCAGGGCCTCGCTCAACGTCCCGGCGGGTGCCCCTGCCAACCCATATTCCACCAGCAGACGAAAGACACGTAGCCGTGTTTCCTGAGACAGAGCATTAAAAGCCAGAAGAGCGTCATTAATTTCCATATGTCTAGAATAATAGACATATTGGAGAAAAGCAAGCGCCTGGAACCTGTGCAGCAACCCAATTGAGATTTACGAACTTTTTCTCATGAGCCGGCCATGCAACTATTTTGCTCTCCCTAACGTTTTGATATATCCCAGGACTTCTTTTATCTCCTCCTCCGATTAGGCATATTCCCACTTCCCCATGGCCGTGTTGGGATGCCCGTTCCGGATCGTCTCCAATAACGCCTCATCGGTTTTGTTCTGGGTTGCCTGGCTTTTCAAATCGGCAGGCGGGATGTGTCACTTAACAATGCGACGATATCGCTGTTTGCAGACAGCCCTGCAACCAGTGCTGTAGCTCAACCACCAACTTCCCTGTCGCTTTCTGAGCAGCCTGCACGCCACCATAGGCGTCTTCGCTGGGCGCCGCTTCATGAAATTCGAAACTCCGCGTTCCAATGACACGAGGGTCAAAAACGGTCACCAGTTGTGCCCGCAAGGCCAATCGAATTTGACTCGGGAATTGTGTGAATTCCTGAACCAACACGACCTGGGAGAGATCCAAGCGGTAGTCCCCTCGAAGCACGGAGGGCAGTTGAACCACTGCCCCCCATTCCGCACTGGATTCGAGGGCGTTGGTGATTAACGGAGCCAGCATGCGGGCGGGAGAATCAACCCATTGGCTCGTGGCAAAATAGCGAATTTCATAAGGAACCTGTTCATAGGCCATTCGTTGCGATTCATAGCCCGGAGCAGGTTGAGGAAGCGAAACCAGCAGACTCGGCAAATTCGATGGACGGGATTCGTCAGATGTCCGGGCTTTCCCCCCCTGCTCCATTTCCAGAACATAGGAGCGCATAGGTTCATCTGTCCCTCGAGAGAGCGCACAGGCGGAAAGTGTTGACAGAAGAAATATTGCCCCAAACAGGAACAAGGCTTTCATGGAGTTACTCCCCGGGACCTCTGGGTTGAGATGGTCGACCATAAATCAGTGAATCGGGTTCCTGCTCGATCTGATGAGCCACTCGTTGCAACGTGTGTGTCAGTTGCCGGAGTTCCATGACTAATTGCGCCGTTTCACCCAGAGTTTCGCGCGTGAATTGCTGGATCTCCGGATGGCTTTCCTCAACGATGGACTCCAACGTCTTTCCGGTTCGGGCCAATTCTTCCGCCACCGTCTTGACCGCCGTGACACTCTGGTGGATTTGCGTTACCAGTCGTGGCATCTCTTCCTTCACCGTTGAGGTCAGGATAGCCAGATTCTCGGCAGTTTCAGCCGCCCGGTCAATTCCCTGGTCTATGGTTTCCTGATGCCGACTCACGGTGTGAGACACCATGGCAAGGTCATTCAGAATGCCTTCCACCTTTAATCGATTTTCTTCATTCATGAAAGCCGCCGTGCTTTCAGTCAACCCGTGCAGGCTACGCAAAAGCCTGGAGAGCCCCTGCTCTGAAAGGAGCCGCGAAATGGCCATATCCAAACGAAAGAAGAGCGAGGGTTTCGTCTGAATGACTGGATATTCCTGACCGGGTTCTGGTTTCAATCTCGGAGCCTCGCGGCTCCCTCCTTCCAAATTCATTGTCGCCAATCCGGTTAACCCTTGCGTCTCCAAGGTCGCAACAGTATCGGTCTTGATAGGTGTGCCACGAAGAATATCAAGCGTCAGACGGACCTCCTCGGCGTTATCCGGATTCAAGGCAATCTCCTTCACTCGCCCCACATTTACGCCCCGATATTTTACCGTCGAGTCAACGCTTAACCCGGACACGGATTGCCGCATGTAGGCATGGTACTGGTCGTACGCACCGCGGTAATCTGATTTCCCCAACCACAACACCATTCCCACCGCAATCGCACCCAGCACAAAGACGAAGACTCCGACAATGACGTAATTCCCCCGCGGCTCCATCATGAAACCTCATATTGACTCTGGGCCGCCCTCCCCCGGGGACCGTGGAAATATTCATGAATGATCGGGTCGCTGGATTCCGACAGTTCGTGCATCGTTCCTACACCCAGGATGGTGCCGTTCCCGAGCACGGCGACACGATCGGCGATGCGCCAGAGAGAATCAAGGTCATGCGTGACCATAACCACCGTTAATCCTAGTACCGCTTTCAACTGCAGGACCAACGCATCAAATCCCGCCGCAATGATGGGATCCAAGCCGGCAGTGGGTTCATCCAAAAAAAGGAGTTCCGGATCCATGACAATCGCCCGTGCCAACGCAGCTCGTCGCCGCATACCCCCACTCAATTCACTGGGAAATTTATCGGCACTATCCATGGGCAATTCGACCGTGGCAATTTTCACGGCCACAATATCGCGAATCAATTCCGCTGAAACATCGGTGTGCTCTCTTAACGGCACGGCCACATTTTCCGCCAACGTCAGCGAACTGAATAACCCGCCCTGCTGAAACATGACTCCCAAACGCCGGTACACATGCTGTGCGCCCTGCCCTCTTAACTCTGCCATGTCCTGTCCAAACAGACGAATGGATCCTTCAGCCTGTGCCTGTAATCCAATGATTTCCCGTAGGAGCGTGGATTTCCCTGATCCATTGCCCCCTGCGATGGCAAAGATTTCCCCCGACATAATCGTGACATTGACATCATCATGGACAACGGCGTCACCAAATCGGGTACACACGTGGCTCACTTCAATCACAGGATTTCGATGTTGAATCGTGTCTGAAGCCATCGTTAAATATTCCACCAACTAAAGACAATACTGCACACCGCATCAAAGACGATAACCAGAAAAATACTTTGGACCACGCCAATCGTGGTTCTCTTTCCCACATCATCGACATTACTCCGGATCTGAAAACCCTGATAACAGCCGACCATGGCGATGATAACGGCGAAACACGGGGCTTTCCCCATCCCGATGAAAAAGTGCCTGAGCGCCACGGACTCTTCAAATCGACCGACAAACTCCACTCCGCTGACATTAAGCTGACTGGAAGCAACCAATGCCCCTCCAATGACTCCCAGAATATCCGCATACACCGTTAACAGGGGAACAGCGATGACAAGCGCAAAGACCCGCGGAAGTACCAGCAATTGCATAGGCGAAAGTCCCAGTGTCCTGACGGCATCCAACTCTTCCGTCACCTTCATCGTTCCAATCTGAGCGGCATACGCTGATCCTGAACGCCCGGCAATCAGAATAGCCACGATCAAGGGAGAGATTTCACGAAACAATGAGATGCCGACAAGATCCACCACAAAAATATTGGCTCCAAACTGACGCAATTGTTCAGCACCCTGATACGCAATCACCACACCCATGAGAAAGGCGAGTAATCCGGTAATCGGCAACGCATGATATCCATCCCGGTCCAGGCTGTGGAACAACGCCCTCCACCGGATCATTGAAGGTCGTCGGAGTGAACGGAACATATGAACCGTCGCCTCGCCGACAAAGGCTAGAGCATTCACCATATGGCCGGTATGCCGGGACACCCACCATTTGAGATTTTCCTGTTTATGCTCTTTCACGGGCAATGCGGGATGGACTCGATCCCAATGGCTCGAGACGAATTGCATCAGGTCCTCAAACTCCGGACGAAGCCCTTCAAGCGAGACTTGGTGTCCTTTGGAACGAAGCTCCCTCATCGTCCGATACAGCACAATCGCACCACCTGTATCCATGGCACGAATATTCACCACATCCCAAACCAGATCCCTCACCAACGGCCACTGGATTTCCGTCAGTAGCGTATTCAGCATGGTGAGATGCGGGATAATCCATGATCCTTCACAACGAATGGTAGCATCATCCACGATGAGCACATGAGGCTCTCTATCTTGAGGTGTTCCAGTCATAGGTAACCGGAAAAATTGCGTAAGAAGATTACCAAAAGGTTTTGGGAATCAAAGCCGGGCCCGGCGTTCTTTCTCTAGGACCAACCCACTGCAATGGGAATGCCCGGAAACATGGACAACGCCGGAAACCTTCCTCCCGCATGGTGGTTTCTTGAAAAATCATGCTAGAACCCCCACACTTGGGACTCTTTTTCCTAAAATTCTCCCCTCAAGATACCCTACCAAAAGATGATCTTTCTTCCACATTGGGGATAGTGGCGCGAAATGCTACATCCTGAGATATTATTTAATGTTCAATTTTTCGGAAAAACCGTGCGTGCTGAAGATTTTATCCTTGAGAACAACCCTTGTTGTCGTGTTTCTCTCAGGAGTGAAAATAAACATTTTTTGCCACTGATATCGAAAACCACAAGATCAATATCACCATAGCCCAACGGCTGAAAGAAGTGGCTGAACTTCTGCACAGCCAAGGAAGCAATCCCTTTGGGGCTCAAGCCTATCACCATGCAGCCCAGACACTCGAACAGTTAAAACAACCCATCGACGGTCTGGTCCGCACGAGAGGGCAGAAGATAAATCGCTCTGTAGTGAATTGCGACAGACCGTCAAAAGTTTCCGGCAGAAAATTTTAGGGACGGTTGAGGACTGTTTGGAGTTACCTGTTTGGGGAGAGGGGAATCCAGGCAGTAACGGTGGTGCCTTTGCCCTGGGAGGCCTTGACCTCCAAGGTGCCTTGCACCACACGAATTCGTTCTTTCATTCCAATCAGCCCTAAGCCGCGAGTGCCTCGCAAGCCAGATTCAGGGATAAATCCTTTACCGTTATCCGTAATGACAAGTTGGAGGCCACCCTCTACCCCTCTCACCTCCACAGACACTTGAGACGCCTGCGCATGCTTCGCCACATTTCGTAAACATTCCTGCGTCACCCGATACACACACGA
>BQIW01000075.1 GCA_021604105.1 Nitrospirales bacterium
GGTCATCGACTTTAGCGACAGGGATGAAACCAGGCCAGGCACGGTCGAAGTTCCGATTGTCGAGGGCCAAATTAGCCGAGTGACGAATTTGGGTGGAGCAGAAATTCCCGAGGTCGGAATCGGGTGGGAAGGAACCTTGCCAATCACCGGAACCGTGTCGCTTACCGAACCTGTTGGGACACGTAATCCCCCGCAAGATATCACGTTTGAGGCCAAGGGAAGCCTTCGGTCGATTTCACCTCATGGGGGGGCCGGTACCCAACGGGAGGTCATTTTGTCCTTTTCGGGGAAATTTGTGAAGGAAGTAGAACGAGGGAGCTTCCTCTTCGCAGCAGAGGGAAAAATCGATTCGACGAACGGGGAATCAGATTTCTATCTGGAGGAGGTGCGGTAAGGAGATCGCAGCCGGCGGATTTTTTCAACATTCTCCGTCCCGGTGGGGCCGTTAGCTCAGTTGGTAGCAGCTGCCCTTTAATCAGCGGGCCGGAGGTTCGACCCCTACATGGCCCACCAAACATCAATAGCTTACAAACCACAGACCGTCGTCACGTCGCCGCTCAGACACCGTGTATCGGTGGAAGGCAACCATTTTCCGTCATTGCAACTCTGGCCTTCTCTCTCTTCAAGCTTTTTCAGTCTCAAAGAGTTCTTGCAGAGCTCAAATTACTTTGAAAAAACCTTGCCTATTTCTTTCAAAGACATTTCCACTTTGAAAGTCGTCTTCCATTCAGGAGTTGTTGAATAATTCGGGCCGATTCCCTATAACCTGGCACCAAAATGCCCTCATCATTACCGGGAGGGAATGGTCAAAAAAGTCGGTATCCGATCAACTCGGAAAGATGAAATCTGCCATCATGGGCATCCGTCTGAATGGTGATCGGACCAGGGAGACGACGATCGTGCAGTAGAAACCGTAACGCACCTATTCCATCCCTGTGGCGTTGGCGGCGGATATTCTGTTAGAAGGCACGGCCGCGGTTACCGCCCCCGTGGCAATGGAACCCCGTACCACGCCGGGACGGACGCCCAACAAAACCTCAATTCTCTCCCAATCATCTACCCAAAGATACGCACGTCTGGCATGGCCTTTTTGACCTAAGGCTGTTCCCCGAGGGAACGTAAGAAGAGCTGAGCTGTTTACGTTTATTGGCCACTGTGAATACTAGGTTTGTCGAGAGTGCTTAACAAAACCATGCCCGGGAGCCTCCTACTTTTGCCAAACCATCAGATAGTGATAGGATTTCTTTCTATGATCCGCCATATCCTCCTACTCGTAATTGGTCTGTTTGCGCTGTTGGGCCAAGAATTGGCAGCCCAGACCGAAGGCGTCGTCCTTGAGCGGCGATACTTTTACAAACAAGGGATTGTCGGTGTGTTCGGCATCGACGGAGAGTTTAATCCGGGTCGCTATAAATGGTCGATTCTTACTCCTTCGCAGGACTCGCTCCCGGGACTACCCGCGTATGTAGATCCCAATCGCATTGTCCCATTCCCGGAAACCTCCCAATTGCCGGGGACATCCACCTTCTCTGCACTGGTGTACCAGGGCTGCTCCGAGAGTGACCAATGCGAATTTTCTTTCCGACAGACGAACGCGTCTGCAGCAAAACGCCTAGTCATCCGACTGGCGGGCATCCGAACTCCGCACATCAAGGCGTCCTGTGAACAAGAAACGTTGTTGGGCCGACAGGCTCAGCAACTCATCCATGGATTTCTTTCATCCGCCGTTCACATTGAGCTCATTTCCTCCTCGATCGACCGGAGAGAAATCGTGGGACGGTTGGTTGCTGATGACCAGGATCTTTCCGAGCTCTTAGTCAGCCAGGGACTTGCCATTCCCGTTAGGGAGGGGAAAAGGGATTGGTGCTCATAGAACTCATCATCGGTTCTGGTGAAGAGGAAAAAAGGAACGTTCCACGTTTTCGGTAACACACGAGTGCGCCACTGTGATCGCAAGCGGCATGGTCCACTGAAGTCAAATTTCGCCTATCCCTTCTTCTATTCATTCATCCGCATGGAAATACCGGTGTTTTTGGTTTCCCTAGGCTGGATGAGTTTTTTGACCATCGCAACGTCCTCAGCGGCCTAGCCTCCATTGATTCTCATCTGCCGGTTATGGTCATCACCGGCCTCACCGGCCTCACCGACCTTGATCAGAGACCCAGAACAGATCAGCACGGCGCTCTTACCTTTCTCCACAAGCCTGCTAATCAAGTAGTAGCTCCGGCGAATACGGCGTTGAAATCTCACTTCCAGCAGGCCGGATTTTTTTCGATGGCATCCTGTCGGTCCCTTTTTCTCGGCTTGCCCTCAGGCTCTTACATCTCTATCCTTTCCCTTCGCATGGGATCTGAATTGAACAGCTCTGCATCCGATCATTCGAACACATTTCCGCTTGGGGGACTCCTCTCAGCTATCCTTCCTGGACTCGGGCTCCTGGTCCGGGGGTTTCCCGTTCAGATGACCTGGGTACTGATAGTGGGAGGGCTGCTCGGAGCTGTCACCTGGGCTCTCGGAGCCGTCGGGGGGCCGGGAGCAGGTTTGTTCTTTGGCATGTTAATAATCCTGCCGTGGTGGTGCCTTCAAGCCTATCAGGCGTATCTCCCAACTCCCCAAGGCCAATTGGCCACGTTACGCCATGCCAGGAGACGTGGTCACGACATCCGATTTCTTGGCGGCCTATTCCTATGGACAGCCCTCATGGATCTGTACATTATTGTGGTGAATCCTGAATACCACCTGTCCGTCTTTTGCACCAAACCAACCGGCATCTTAGGTCTGTTATTCAAAGCGCAATCACCCACGCTGCATGTCGCCATCGGGTATGGCTTTCTCAAACTGCGTCGTTGGGCCTTGTTTGTCTACCTGGCCTATGCCGGATTCGGCATGCTCAATGCCACCTCCAACTTCGCCTGCTTTGGATACGGACGCATTCGCATCGTCTTCTTCATTTCACTCATCGCCTTTACGGCATACGTTATTTGGCGTCGAGACTGTTTGGTGACACATTCCCGCCGATCCTAGAAATGTGAGTTGGATCACAAACGTTCGCCCAAACTATTGGCGAGACTTTCGGCGTTTCTCCATGACACACCTCCTCGCCTGGTATGGAGCTTTTCAGATGTATCCACCAAATCGGGGATAGACCAGCTTCGATGAAAAGCCCAAAAATCACTAAAAACTGATACTTCCCAAATAGAATCTCCACCAACGAACTGCTGGTTATATACCCTTTTCTTCCCTCCCAGATTTGAAGTCCTCTGATTCAGAAATGGCTAGTCTTTATTCCCCAGTCTGACTAGAACCCAAGCGGGCAATCAGTTTGGCGGGTTTCCCTAAGATCTCCAACGATCAACCCTTAGACCCAAGAATTTTTTCAAGAGGCAGAACATTCATGCCCCGTCTCCATTCAGTGTTCCGTTTCAGCCAAGTTGGACAAACGAGGGAGGATTGCTATAAATCTATTGGCCAGTATGGGGCGCAAGCCACGATTTCTCCTCGGCATAAGGCGAAGCAATTGCGTGGTGCTATCTCCCTTGAGAACCTTGTCCTCCGGGATACCCATCTTCATCAGATTCACCAGGACGGCCAGTATGTCTGGGGCGTAGGCAACGTGTTTTCACGACAGAGCTTGGCGGAAAACGCTATGTTTAGATTCACGTGTATCTTGGGTCTCAGGTTCAGAGCCCGCCGGGGTGATACTCAGCCCACTGAAGGGTGGATAAAGTGTATGGTTCTGAACCGAATGGTAAACTTTGGCATGCCAAAGTCCGAGAGAATGTCATAAAGCGACAAACCTTCCAGGAATCCTGTCTGGGTGTTTGAATGATGCAACAACGCCCATTAAATAAGCACGTCCTCATTGTCTCGTACGATTTTCTTCCCTGTACTGCAATAGGAGCGGCAGTACGCTCGAGTAAGTTTGCGCTGTATCTTCCAGAATTCGGCTGGCGCACTACAGTCATAGCACGATTACAATCTGAGTCTCCCAATGCCGCCAAAACCGAAAATGTGGTCCGCATATCGGCACCGAAGTTCCCCTTCTCTTACCAGCTAACCGCTTGGTTCTGGGCAATCAAAGCATGGTTTAGATTGAAGGACATGATCCGGGAAAAAGAATTTCACTTACTGTACATTAGTTGCCCACCTTTTCCCCTGGGTGTGCTCGGTATGGCACTTGCTAAAAAAGCGTCACTACCTTTGGTAGTCGACTTTAGGGATCCCTGGTCACTGGACCCTTACAGGCCAAGATGTCGTGTGAAGGCTATGCTGAAAGGCTTACTTTGTAATTGGCTGTGGCCCTACTTTGAAGCAAAGATTCTAGCGACGACTGACTGTTTTTTGGTGACAACTAAAAGTGTGAGAGAGGCATATGAACCCCATGTCCCCGCCGGCACAAGAGGCCCGGTTTTACTACCAAACGGCTTTGACGAGAGCGACTTCAAACCCGTTGACAGCTCACAAACAGGGAGCGTTCACCGAGTGCCACATCCCTATTTGGACTTGTTGTATTGTGGCCGTTTTGCGGGAGTGGGAGATCGCTCTCCTGCATGGTTTTTCCGTTCACTGCGGTCTTTAAACGACGAAGGCAAGTCTGTGCATTTAAGAATTATTGGTGACGATTCGAGCGAAATTAAACGTTTAATTCGCGAAACCGATACTAAGGATATTATCTCAGCACTACCCATGATCGACCACCAATCTGCAATTAAAAATATGAGAGATTGTGATGCGCTTTTGGTTTACCAAGAGGCGACCAGTGCTGGACTTTCTTCAGTGGCCGGAAAGACTTATGAGTACCTCAGAAGTGGAAAACCCATTTTAGCAGTCGCACCTCAGGGAGATAACATCGAACTCATTGAGAATTTCGGGGGATACTTTATTGCCTGTACTGAGCACAGCCATGAGGCGATCATGGGGGCTCTTCGAACACTTCATAGTAGATGGCAGAGTCAATCTCTACCTAAATTTTCGTTTCCAAAAGCAGAGTATCTTCGTCAATATAATCGCCGCGCATTGACCGGGAGACTCGCCGAGATTTTCAATGAAGTACTACAGGCACGCCAGGAGATGCCGAATCGAACCCGGGCTTAATATGATTGGAGCAATCAGCATTCAGTGTTCTACTTGACTTTCTATCAACCTGGCGCGTCGCGACGAAATGTGGCTCCATAAGCCTACCTTACTCTTACCGAACGAGCTTCACCAAAATTTTATCCAAGCCAAGAGCATTCCTGACAGGCGAGTCGATGAGAATAGACCATACCCACTACAATAAAGAGAGAGGGAGTTTATTGAATGTTCTGCTTGCATTTAGCTCCATACTGGTTGCGTACTCAATTCTAGAACTCGCTTTACGGATTGTTGGATTTGAGCCTCTTGCTCAATTCATGGATGGGCGCGAGTTGATCATAAAGCCCTCCCCTATTAAGGATAGACCATATATATTGAATCCTAATACAGAGGGAAACGCATGGGGTACTTACGTGAAGGTGAATTCGCATGGTTTTCGAGATCGCGAATTTAAGGTCGAAAAAGAGCCCGACGTCTTTAGGATCATCGCCCTCGGGGATTCGATCACATTCGGTAAATCATTGGCGGTTGAAAAGACCTTTCCAAAACAACTCGAAGGGATGCTCAACCAAAAGGGCAATCGAGTCGAAGTGCTCAATTTGGGTCACGGCGGTTATAACACGTTGCAGGAAGTCGCAACCTTGGAGCACATTGGGATTAAATTTAAACCGAATCTGGTCATTCTCGGTTATTGCATCAATGACCTGTGGGACATCTCCCCCAGCGCCGAATACATTAAGAAGGTAGAAACCTATCGTTCATCCCCCATATATCAATCGAGGTTAGCTCAGCTTTTTAGAGTAAAACTCGATAGGATTCAGATGGCCCTGCTTAACACCCGCATCAATACTGAATCAGCCTTTGTCGAGAACAATAAACCTTATATCGTAGACGTATCTAGAGACCAGGCTCTACGAAGTCTAATGACCAACTTGGCGCAGTTAATGCGTGCCAATGGAATCGGCGGCTTCAAGCAGTATGTAGGAATGTACACCTCGCTCCCGTACATAGGACGACTGAGATATGCTTTCGAACGCCTAAAAGAGTTAGAGCGTGAACACGGGTTTGAAGTTATTGTGGTTCTGATTCCATTTCTCCTGGAGACCCCTGAGACCAAAGATGCCTACCACGCAGTTTACAAAATTGTAGAGCACGAGCTGTCGAGACTAGATTTTCGGAGTATTCCCGTTTACGCCAAGTTTGAACCAGTCGGTTTCAAGAATCTCCTAATGAACGAGAAAGATGGCATACACCCCAATGCTCTAGGCCATAGATTAATTGCGACGCGTTTAACCGAGGAACTCGCCATCCCTTCGTTTGCTGGATCGGATCGTAGCTGAACAGAGGTGAGTCTTTGACGAAAATAGTTCTTGTCGCTGGAGCACGGCCGAATTTCCTGAAAATCGCTCCGCTTATGGAGGAAATGGAAAATTCTTCCCAGATTTCTCCTTTCCTAGTGCACACCGGCCAACATTTTGACCCAAAGATGTCCCAGTATTTTTTTGAGGACTTGGGCATTCCCAAGCCAGACATTAATTTAGAAGTTGGCTCAGAATCTCATATTGACCAAATGGCAACCATTATGCAGCGATTCGAGCCTGTTGTTCTTAGAGAAAAGCCAGACATGGTCCTGGTCGTTGGAGATGTGAATTCCACCATCGCTTGTGCCCTGACAGCCGTGAAGTTGGGTGTTCGGGTTGCACACGTTGAGGCCGGATTGCGCAGCTTTGATCGCTCGATGCCAGAAGAAATCAATCGTGTTCTCACTGATGCGGTTTCAGATTATTTATTCACTACCGAAGAAAGTGCAAAGGAGAATCTTCTGAGCGAGGGTATTGCACCGGAGAAAATCCATTTTGTGGGTAATGTCATGATTGACACCCTTCTCAAGTTTAAGGAGAAAGCATTAGCATCAGGGGTCTTGGATCAATTAGGTTTAACTCGACAAGGGTATTGTCTAGCGACATTACACAGACCAGGGAATGTTGACACACGAGAAGTGTTGGAACAAATTTTTCAAGCCTTCCAAGTGATTGGTGAAAGCATGCCAGTGGTTTTTCCTTGTCACCCTCGAACTCAAAAAAAACTCATTGATTTTAATTTGACATTAAGTACTGCTTCTCGAAAGGAAGGATTGTGCTGGAACAAGGGAGTGTTGGCATGTGATCCTATCGGTTATCTTGATTTTATGAAACTGATGATAAATTCTAAAGTTGTCATAACCGACTCTGGTGGAATCCAGGAGGAAACAACTATCTTAGAAGTCCCTTGCTTGACCGTCCGTCCAAATACTGAGCGCCCTGTTACAATCTCCCATGGAACGAATAAGCTGATTGGAAATAATAAGGACGATATTATTCGAGAAGCCCTTTCTGTTACCAAAGGTAATGGAAATGCTCAGGCGACTCCACCGTTATGGGATGGCAGGGCAACCGAGAGAATATTGCAGGTTCTTTGTCAGAAAGAACAAAACAAGAAAAGGTTCTAAAAACAGCCTTCTAAAAAATTCCTCAATGGAACCCAATTTTCCCAGTTTTTCCATATTTATAGAAACAGCCAATCTGCGTCTTGCAAAGGTGGGACGGCTTCGGACTGCACTCGAATCAATTTCCAGGCAGAAACCATCGCCACATAGCGCGGATGAAGTCGCGTTGCTTGAAGATGGCAACCTGCCGGAAACGGTTCTTGAAGAACTATGTAGGGAATTCTCTTGGCTGAAGATCTATAGAATTCCTGAGGGCCAAACCTATGGCGATCAGAAAGCTTTGGGTGCCAACAATCTGGAATCTGAGGTCATCGTTTTTGCAGACCCTGATTGCATATATCGACAAGACTGGCTTTCCTCCCTTCTTCGGACCTTTGTCGAGTACCCCGAGGTTGGAGCCGTTGCAGGAGAGACAACGATCCCAATAACCGGACCGTTTACATTTTCAGCTGCGCTTTTTTACTTTTTCCCAAGGTTTTCGGGCGATCGTGATCCTGCCCCAGCACGTGGGATGTACTTCAACAATGTGGCTATTCGCCGGCGAACCCTTGCCACCTGTCCTATCAATATGGGCTTGCAGCTTCGCGGTGGCCAGAATGTTATTTACTCGCGTCAATTAATGACAGCTCACATTCCGATACTGCGTCAGCCCCTAGCCCAATGCGAGCACGCACCGCCGGAAAGTGTCTGGATGGCCATGAAAATATTGTACTGGACCGGGCGTGATACCGCGCGATTCGATAACATCATTCTCGCTCACATTCCCTTCGCAGGTGATTATGAACCTTACAATTGTCCTGGCGGGCGTCTCACGAAGCTTATTTTAAGATTAAAGGACATCTCACGAAACGAGTCGGCCATGCTTATTTGGTTCCCAATGGCCGTGCCGATCCTTTGTCTTGTTTTTGGCGCATTCTTCGCCGGGAGATCTGTTGAGCGATTACTCAAACTAACCGGCAAGTGACGACTAACTCTGACGACTGGCTGGCTTTCTTTTAAGATTCTGGTTGGCAGAGTTATGAAATCTCAATACGCGGTCCTATACGCGGCTACCAATTTTCGAAAAGGATACACATATTGGCGGACCACCTGGCGAAGTAAAGCTAACGGATGTGCCGATGTTTCTTTGGGATAATCTGGATCGGGAATTCCTGTTGTTGGGTAAAGATCATTACGGGGACACCAGGTACCGAACATTTGATCCCAGATCACCAACCTAGCTGAGAAATTACAGTCATAATATTCCGGGGCCACAGAATGATGGATGCGATGATATTGTGGGCTAACTACAACACGGCCGATTGGGCCAAAATTCCAACGGATGTTTGAGTGAATCAGGTGGGACCATAACCAATTGAAAGCTCTAACAGCGACCCACGTTGAGTAACCCACTCCGAGGATAGCCAGAGGGAGAAACTGGATTCCATCCTCGATGAAATCTTCGATAAAGTGAGTACGATGTGTTGTGAGTGGATTGATATTTTTTTGGCTGTGATGTACGGCATGGAAGTACCACAATGGCTTGACTTTATGCATCATCACGTGGGTTGCAAAGACCATAAAATCACCCGCCAAGTAGCCGACAACAAGCTGCACACCCAACGGCCACTCTCGTGCAAGATTCCACGTTTCCGGTGGAAACAGTATTTCGTAGAAATCCTTGTATAAAGCGGCATACACGAGGAAGGCCGGCAAAAACACCCACCGTTTGAACACCGCAAACACGAAATCCTCTGCCAATTCCCTGGTAAGCAGTGGCCTCTTATATACGTAGAAGGCATATTCGAGTACAAGGCAAATAGCCAGGACTGCATAGGCCTTCCAACTAAGGAGGTAAGTGGGCAGCAGGTCTATGTACATCTGGATGAATTCCATCGGGGGGTATTATACAGCCACTTAACACTGGCGCAAGTAATTCAAAATGGCTATAAAAAAGTTCACACAGTTTTACCGAAGGGGTAAACGGGCATGCGACGTACGCTCGAAACAATAACTCTGACACATTACAGAAACGGTTTTCACGATAGTTCCTATTCCGCACGTGCTATTCGTATGGCCAAAATCACCGAATGTAATGCCTCCCAAATTTGAACTCCTAGCCAGACTCCATTTCCCACAAAACCTGTTTGAGATCTGTTCCTTGAAATCGGACTTCGTGGTCCAGCGGCGATGGCATCAATGAGGCGTTGAATTCTTGTTTCCAACAGGCCGGGTTTCTTTCGATGGCATCCTGTCGGTCCCTTTTTCTCGGCTTGCCCTCAGGCTCTTACATCTCTATCCTTTTCCTTCGCATGGAATCTGAATTGAATTTGCCTGCATCCGATCATTCGAACACATCTCCGCTTGGGGGACTCGTCTCAGCTATCCTTCCAGGACTCGGGCTCCTGGTCCGGGGGTTTCCCGTTCAGATGACCTGGGTACTGATAGTGGGAGGGCTGCTCGGAGCTGTCACCTGGGCTCTCGGAGCCGTCGGGGGGCCGGGAGCAGGCTGGTTCTTTGGCATGTTAATAATCCTGCCGTGGTGGTGTCTTCAAGCCTATCAGGCGTATCTCCCAACTCCCCAAGGTCAATTGGCCACGTTACGCATTGTCTGGAAACGTGGTCACGACATCCGATTTCTTGGCGGGTTATTTCTGTGGACAGCCCTCATCGACCTGTACATTATTGTGGCGAACCCTGAATACCACCTGTCCGTCTTTTGCAGCAAACCTACCGGCATCTTAGGTCTGTTATTCAAAGTGCAATCACCCACGCTGCATGTTGCCATCGGGTATGGCTTTCTCACACTCCGTCGTTGGGCTTTGTTTGTCTACCTGGCCTATGCCGGATTCGGCATTCTCAATGCCACCACCAACTTTGCCTGCTTTGGATACGGACGCATTCGCACCGTCTTCTTCATTTCACTCATAGCCTTTACGGCATATGTCATTTGGCGTCGAGACTGCTTGGTGACACAATCCCGACGATCCTAGAAATGGGATATGGTGTTAAAAATATAGGATTTCAGATTCTGGTAGCCTGAATTAAATCCGCTTTTAAAACTGAGTTATCCCCCCACTGCACTTTCTCTAATTTATGAATAACAATCCTCATGGGCTTTAAGGTGCCCACACGACCCTGGCATAGATTGGTGGCCGAACAGTGGCGAAGGTTATAAAAACAAAAATTTTCAATTCCAGCCCTCTTTGCAAAACCCTCCAAATGCCAACATTAATTTTCTGTGTTGACCGCCCAAACAAGATGCTGATTCTGGAAAGCAGAGCAACTGTACGTCATTTCTTTCTGATCAACAACATTTGGAAATATTACGGCTTATTAACAAATTACTATTACTCTTTTTGGAATATATTTTTGGATGATGTCCTTGTGAATAAAAATTAGATCCCTTTATGAACTTGTAAGATTTTTTATCTTTGGAACAAATAAGCTTGCAACTTGACACAGCTAAAATTGCGACAATATGAGGATCGTCACACTTTTGGTCTATCTCTTTCTTAATTTCCATTTCAATTGCATCTACAGAATTCTTATCTAAAACGACTGTTTTATTTTGATCTCCTAAAAGTTTTAAAATTTTTAGGTAGGTCCCAACCTTTTCAAGTTCTTTTAAGTATGATGAACCACCATACACAAATTTCGCACGTTTCCCTTTGATTACCCAATCCCGTATGGGAGTAAAATCATTTTTTGTACTGGAAAAGACATCTGGCAAAACGTTTATGTCACAAACAATACACATTATAGACTCAACATTTCTAATTCTTCTTTAATAAAGAAATTCCTAAAATTCTCCGGTTGCCTTTCTCCATACTTCCCATTTTTATCAATATCTATTGCGTGTACGGTATTGCCTATCTTAGTTCTTTCGAAAAACAATACTTGAGCAGGCACAGGATTGTCTTTTATTTGCATCCTCCGGAACCTGTCAATTAAAAAATCACTGTGAGTTTCAATGAAAAACTTTTTTTTGTCTGAATTTGCTAAAGAGTGAAAAAAATTACCAAGGGATGCTTGGGCTTTGGGATGGAGGTGGACTTCTGGTTGTTGAATAGCAAATTCACTCGATTTTGTTCTAAGAAAGCATTCGACCAAAATAGGAAGAACCTGAGCTATTCCATATCCCACATTTGAAATTTTTAAAGGTTTTTCACTCAATACAACATCTAATTCAAAAGGAGCTGTTTTATGTCGACCATACCGTTTTACCTGGATAGTTTTAAATAATTCACTATCAATTCCAAATTCCTCCAATCCTTTTAATAATAATTTCGAATATTGTTTTTTTCCTCTATCTCCCAGAAAGTCATTTAGTAAATAGGGGGTATGAGTTCCTTCGGGAGAATAGACAAATTTATATTGATCGTATGTGCGTTTGGGTTTTTCTCTTATAGGGGCTATCCACGTTACCTCCTCGATTACTCTAGTTGGCGAACGAAATGTTCTTTCTTTGAAAGGAACATTTTTCAAAACAAAACTTTCAAGAGTATCGAGAATGAATCCTATTGGTGCTTTTTCAAATTTTTCTCTAATTGTCGAGGGAAGGCTTTTATAGTCCTTGCTGTTTCCCCGATGTTCTAACAAAGACTTTCTAAATAAACTTTCGGTAACAGAACACCCATCTTCTAACTTCAATTGGCTCTCATATTTATATGTAATTGATTTTTTCCCACGTTTAATATGGATCAGCCCATTTTGTGTAGCAAAAGAATAAGTATCAATAACTGGGATATCTTGTTTATTTTTAAATGTGATTAAAAACATGGCTTTTTTTGATTTTACACTATCATCCTCTACTACAAGTCCAACCGTAAAAGATTTTTTATTTCCAGAAAGATAACTCACAATATCTTCAAAATTGCCCAGATCTAGTTCTTCTGATTGAAAATTCAAGGTTAGTAAAAATCTAGGATCAGACAAAATTTTGATAAGAGATAATATGGAAGTTTTTCCCGTACTATTTTCACCTATTAAAAAATTTACATCCTTGAGAGGGATGTAGGTATCCGCAAAACCTCTAAAATTGTTCACGTAAAGCGTCTTCATTTGTATTCCTTTAAAATATTCATTGGATACCCAGCAATTATAAACTCTATTTCTAATAAAAAAAGGGTTCTTATTCTCCCAACTTAATTTATCAAAAGAAGAAATTTAGCCTCTAAAAGCATCATTTTCAACCTCTACAGCTTCTGTGTTTTTACCTCCTTCCAAGAAGGGGGACGGCAAATATTGCCCTCACGGCCCACACCTTCCTCCTGCTTTGGGTTGAGAGTGGTTAAGACCACATCACGCAACGCATCAGCGGCAGACCGCAAGCATCGCGATTGATTTGCCCGACTGCATGCCCATCTTGGGCGACATCCCGCTATTCGCGACGAACTCTGCCGACGTCACCGGCTTTCGTCTTCCACGGCCACAGCAATCACAATGAGGACCGCATAGTCTTGCTTCTTGCAGCCCTCGACTGGCGGCATCGCCCCACCAGGAGTGACCGGAAACGCCGTCTGCTGCACGTTTGCCGGAGAACACGAATCATTACCGGTAGTCGGTGTATAGCGCGCGGAGCGGCACCTCAAGTGCGTCACGTCATAGAGCGTCGCCTGGTCATCGAGCTCCCAGCGACTATTCCCATCCTTGTCTGCGGGATGGATGGTCAGCACGGTCGTGACCTCCCGGTCACCCGTGACCAGGTATTTGCCGGGAGGGATCGGAAATGTCGGCTGCTCCATGATGAGGCCGTGTTCCTCCAGCCACCAGTCTGTATGGTCGAATTTCCAGCGTGCCGGGGCGACACCCCCAGCCTCCTCCAACTGTTCCAAGCGGCTCAACCGCACTCCCCGAGGGCCCGGATCCAGCGGCCAGAGCCCCCACGACTCCCCGCTGCTCCCGGAGATTGCATCTGGATCACCCAATGCTGCGATATACTGCGTCGAAATGCGCTGAAACTTCGGCTGACCTCCGCCTGCGGCATAAACCGATTGACCTAAGCCGGTCATCATCACGAGCAATACTGTCGCAAGGCATGCGCGGCAAATCAGGAGCATCGTTCCGAGAGTCGGCAACCAAAGAGTACTTCGCTGTAAAGGGGTTCGCACTCTGAGTATCCTGGGATTTGAAATCATAAATTGACTTTCCTCCTTGGATGGGAAGGAACTCCCCGAATAGGTTAGGCTATATAGCCTAACGCCAACTATAACCGACTGACAAACTCGTGCAGCGAGTTTGTCAGTCCGGGTTGATTATGTTGTTATGCGGTCCTCAACTATTTGTGACAGAACCATCGGAGACCATATGTCGACATTTCGATCACGGTACGAGCTTGCAACAGTTGAGTTAGCCAACTCAAGCGGCCTTGTCTTTGAATTTTTTCAGAATGGCGGGTTATTCCGGGCGATGTGTCATGATGTGATGATTAATCAGATACTTGGCAATCCGCTTGAAGGATCATTGAACAATATCTATTTACGCCTCCGCACGGCTGATTCGATCACGTTTGTCCCGCTGATCGGACCCTCGTCACCCAGTGCGTTCGCGTACTCAACACATCAAGCCAGATGGCAAGGGCACTGGCAGGATCTGGCATATACCTGTTCACTGACGCTCCACCCGGAGGCCACTCTGTGGTTTTGGACCATCGATATTCGCAACACCGCCTCGACGGATCGTCTCTTCGATGTGATCTATACCCAGGATATCGGCCTGGCCCACGAAGGGGCGGTCCGGAACAATGAAGCCTATTGCAGCCACTACATTGATCATTCTGTTCTGATCCACGAACAATACGGACCCGTCGTGTCTTCACGCCAGAATCAGGCCTGTGGGGATCACCATCCCTGGTTGATGCAGGGATGTATCACCCATACCAGAGGCTTCGTGACCGATGGTCTGGCCTTTTATGGATTGGCGTATAAACACACCAATATCCCGATTGGACTCACACAGGATTGCCTCGTGGGTGTCAAACAACAATACGAAATGGCCTTCTGCGGTCTGCAATCCGATATTCTATCGCTTGCCTCCGGCGAGTCCCGATCGGTCACGTTTTACGCAGAATATGTACCCCACCATCCGGAGCCCACCCAGACCGCTGACGCCGACCGTATCTTCTCCGCAATAAGCCGGATAGAACGATTACAAGCTCAACCACCCGATCGTGTGTTCACGCCGCAACCAGCCCCCAGCACGATCTTGCACAACCTGACGATGCTGACCGGACAGGATTTAACCGACGACGATATCCAAGACCTGTTCCCCGATCGTCGCCATGACGAAGTCCAGGACGGAACCTTGTTGTCGTTTTTCTATGCAGATGCCACCCATGTGGTATTAAAAGCCAAAGAGCGGCTCGTCGAACGCCCCCACGGCCATATTTTGCGCAGCGGGAGCGCCAGAATTCCGCAGGACGATGGGCTGAGTTCCACCACGCATATGGCCGGCGTCTTTCACTCTCATCTCACCATTGGCAACACGTCGTTCAACAAACTGTTATCGATCACCAGAACGCCCTTCAACATCTTCAAAACGAGCGGCCTGCGCATTTTCATCAAGCGAGGGGCCACGTATCATCTTCTCGGGATGCCATCGTGTTATGAAATCGGCTTGCACTCCTGCCGATGGCGTTACAAGACCGATCAGGGATGGATTGTGGTCGATGCCTGGGTCAGCCCCGAAGAGGCCGCCGCGTTTGTGAGTATCGAGTCCGATCAGGTCAATACCTTTGTCATCCTCGGCAATCTGGTTCTGGGTAACCATGAACTGGATCATCAAGGCCATATCGAGATTGATGCCCGGACTGCAACGGGCACCTTGAGGCCCCATGCCAATACGGATATGGCCCAACGATATCCAAATACCGTGTTCCATCTCACCACGTCAGAGCCGGCCAAGGTCGAGCACATCGGGACAGATGAAGAATTGTTTTCCGATCACCAGTCCCGTGAACTTCCCTATCTCACATTTCGTACCAAACCGGTGCAGACGTTTTCTTTGGCGATCACTGGTTCAATCGTCAACGCGGATCACGCCAAGAGCTTATGCAAGAAATATCAGTATCAGCCGCCCGATCTGAGGCAAGATCAACAAGCCGGCTGGTCATTTTGGCAAACACTTGGCAGACAATTTCACCTCTCACTCACCAAGCCAAATTCGCTGTGCGACAAACTCAATGACATCTTTTACTGGTACGTCCACAATGCCATGGTGCACTACACGACCCCCCATGGCCTCGAACAATTTTCCGGTGCGGCATGGGGTGTCCGCGATGTCTGCCAGGGCCCGATCGAACTCCTGTTGGCCACCCAACACCATCCTGAAGCAAAACAGATCCTGTTAACGGTCTTTGCCCAGCAATATGAGAAGACGGCTGATTGGCCGCAGTGGTTTATGTTTGACCGGTTCGCCAACATCCAGTATCCGGAGAGCCATGGGGACATCATCCTTTGGCCCTTGAAAGCGTTGGCGATGTACCTCGAAGCCAGCAATGATTTTAATATTCTGAATATTGAGCTGCCTTATACCGAGATACCAACGTTTGTTCGCAGTCCCACCCGTTCGACTCTGTTACGCCATGTTCGGCGCACGATTGACGCCATAGAATCCCGTTTTATCCCGGGTACGGCGTTATCAGCCTACGGCGCCGGAGATTGGGACGATACCCTTCAACCTGCTCAATCCGCTATGCGCGAACATATGGTCAGCACCTGGACGGTCGCCTTAACCTATCAAGTGTTCCAACAATTGGCCATCCCCTTTAGGCAGGCCGGGCTCCATGGGGACGAACAACGGCTGCTGGAGATAGCCGGGCGCATCAAAGCAAATTTCAATCAGCATCTTCTACCGGATGACGTTGTCAGCGGATTTGGGTATCGTCACCCCGATGGGTGGATAGAACCCATCATTCATCCCAGCGATACGCGCACAAAGATTCACTACCGGCTGCTGCCGATGACCCGCAGCATGATCGGCGAGTTATTTACTCCTGAGCAAGTGCAGGATCACCTGCAGCTTATCGAGTCACATTTACGTTTCCCGGACGGTGTCCGCCTCATGAACAAACCCGTGTCCTATCAAGGCGGGGTACGCGTGTTGTTCCGCCGGGCCGAAGAGTCGGCCCATTTCGGGCGTGAGATCGGGTTGCAATATGTCCACGCCCACATCCGCTATATCGAAGCCATGTGCAAAATCGGCCAAGCCCAAAAAGCCTACGATGCGATCCTGCAGATTGTACCGATTACGATTCAGGATCAGGTACCCAATGCGGTCACACGGCAAAGCAATGCCTATTTCAGTAGCTCGGATGCGGATGTGCGTGATCGTAATGAGGCCGAACAGCTATGGGATGCGCTGCGGGCAGGTCACGTTCGGGTGAAAGGCGGCTGGCGCATTTATTCCAGCGGACCCGGCATCTTGATCAATCAAATCGTCAGCAATTTTTTGGGATTGAGACTGTCGTATGACGATGTCGTCATCGATCCCGTCCTGCCCAAACAACTGGATGGATTACAATTTACCTTTGTCATTAATGAAAAACCCATCTCCGTGATCTTCTCAATTGGAAGTGATGCCCCGGCGATGGTGAAAACCGTCACCATCAATGGAACCGAAATGGGCTTTAGACGCGATCACAATCCCTACCGCCCAGGTGGGGTTCGGATCCCACGCACCGACGTGTCCCCCCTCCTGACTGAAGGCACCAATCGCATTCTCGTCGACTTAGGCTAAAGCGATTTCCCAGTAAGTCTGTCGGCGTCACTGGCCTTTATCTTCCACGGCCACAGCGATCACGAAGAGCACCGCATAATCTTGCTTCTTGCTGCCTTCGACGACCATCGGGTAATTATTCGTCGTGTGCCTCAATGAACTGATCAACGGTGAGCCCCGCTTTGGAAATGAGACCTCAAAGGGTTCCCCGTGCGACTTCAGAATGGTCAGGGATGGAAAGAGTTGCGAGATGGCCAGGTTTGGTCATAATAATGTGGCTTCCGCGTTGACGGGCGACCTCCCAGCCCAGTTTTTGAAAGGTTTTGACAACTGCGGTAGGACGGAGAACAGGGACCGGTGGCATTACACTGTGACTTCAATTTCACGCGTTGTCACAGTCAACGGCATTCCTTTCTCTGATCGCACCTCCAGGCACTCTTTGATGGCCTGATGAATATTTTCCTGGGCTTCTTCTTCGGTTTTGCCCTGACTCATACAGCCTGGAATGGCGGGACAGTCGGCAATATACACACCGTCTTCATCTTGTGTAATCGTTATGGTGAATTTCATCTATTGACCCCCGGCGACTAATATCCGACATCCCGAAATAAAAAGCAAATTTTGACCGAATGACATCCGAGGTCTGTGATAAGGAAATACAGTTGTTTCTGCGTCATCTGGCACAATCCGAGGAGGACTAACAAATCAAGAAGAGCAGATTGGCCGTGGCAAGCAATCGGAACGGTATAAGGCCGGTTGGTGCATTTATTCCGGCGGCCTGGACATCTTAATCAATGGAATCGTCAGCAACTTTTTGGGGTTGAGAATGTCGTACAACGATGTCGTCATCGATCCCGTCCTGGCCAAACAACTGGATGGCTTACAATTTACCTTTGCCATCGATGGAAAAGCCATCACCGTGATCTACTCCATTGCCGGTGATGCCCCAGCTTTCGTGCTATCCGTGACCATCAATGAAACCGCAACGGCATTTGCACGCGATCACAATCCCTACCGCCCCGGTGGGGTCCGGATACCACGTGCAGAGGTTTACCGCCTACTGACCGACGGCCCCAATCACATTCTCATCAGCGTAGGCTAAAGCGATTTTCTGCGAAGACTGCCGGCGATGGGGTTATAGTGACGGCAGAGTCCACCAATTGCTTTGGCTCAATCCAAATCTTTACTCAACAAAACAGACGCAGTTTCCAAATTCGTCCCTACGTTCATAACCCTTCCCCATTTTTTGGGAGTGGGGTGGGTGTTTTGGTTCGGGGCAAATAGGATTACCCCATCTTGATTCTTAACTAACCTGTCCAGGAAACCGGGGGAAGACCACTTTACCGCTCGATATGGAATGGTGGAACAACCAGAAGAACGAATGTCGGGCAAGTGGTGCGTAACGCAAATGGGGTATCCACATAATTCCGAAAACCCTAAGCATTGTGTGGCGGCCAGCAGACTGGTCATTAGCAGCGAAGCGAGTGTGTCAGACATGTGGCTCTTGGAGCATGATAGCTTCCTTGGTGTCAATACACGGCTTCCGACCCCTTTTCTGTTTCCGCCAGAACGCACATGATCTCCGCCATAAAATTCGGCGTGAGATGTGACACCACTCACAACTTGGCAGCTTCGTTTGCGACTGTCCTCTTGCAGAGGGATGCGGCGGATCGATTCAGATGAGTACCCGATGACATCGCCTTCATTTGAAAAATGGTTTGAGTCGAAGAACGGATCTTCCGTAGCCTGAAACCTTCGGAATCCAGATCGAAGGAAGGGCCTCGATAAGAGATCTGTGTGGACAGGAAACACAACACTCAAGACACCGCCTGACTCTGGTCACACATTAGTTTGACAGAATATCCTTCACGCACTAGAGTCACCGAAATTTTTAATGAGGAGAGCGATAATGGTTCAAGCCAACAACATTAAAAAATGTTTCAGATTCATTCTCTATGCGGGGGTCATCCTCATAATGAGTGCGGGTGTTGGTCATGCGGATCCTCAATGGGGGAAATGGAAAAAAGATCACTGTTCAAAGCCCGGCTATCGACAATATTCGTCTGTTCTTGAAAATATACCATTTGGACACTCTTGGGAAGTTACCTGCCGGGCGACTCCCGTGAACAAACAAAAGGGAATTCAGGGTTTGCCGTATGACCCCAAGCTGGCCCGCCCGCCTAGATGTATTACAAAATCAATGATGTGGGGTGAAATAGACTTGAGAGATAAAAGCTGTGATATAAAGATCGCTGCGCCAAAAATGCAATGGGGCGCATTTAAAAAAGACCATTGCACCCAAAACAATAAAAGGCAATGGTCCTCAATCTTGCACGGAATTCCTCCAAGCATGTCATGGCAGGAGGCCTGTTCCGCTTCTGCTAAAGTGCCCTATACCAACGGTTCCTATCCGAAAGCACTACTCGATCGTTTGACCGTCATAAAAGGAGAAGATCCTAATTCTTCCCTGCCAGATCGCTGCAAAGAGGCCAAAACCATGGGGATGAGCACTGGCATCTGGGGAGAGTTTGATATTGACGATAACTCCTGCAAAATCAATTACAGTGATTTGACCTGGGGAACCTGGGCGGATAAAGGCTGTGTTCATGTTAACCTGTCCCTCAGCGAACAGGGGACTCCTTCAGGACCAAAAGATCTGAGACAGTATGCATCTGTTCTCTGGGGTATTCCGCCGGGGTATAGCTGGGAAAACGCTTGCAAAAATATGCCCGTGAGAATTGAAGCCGGCGTGAACTCCATTGTCCGAGACCGGGCGGATGTATGCGTACGTTCCTCCATGAATGACCTGCTCAAAGCGGGGAATCTCATTGCGGCTACCGGGGCAGGATTAATATCCGGGATCGGGACTCCGGCTTCAATAGGGATTGCGGCTACCGGGGCGGCTATTGATTTAGTGCTCTCAAATGAGGAAGCCGGAGCGATTAACATGTGGGGATTGGTGTATGTCGATGATGGGAGTTGTCCCATACCATGAAAATATTTGTTCCGTCAGACTTTATGTATTACGGGACTGCCAGACAGAGAAATAAAAAGGGGGCAGGCATGAGTATTGAGTTACACAATGACGAAAGGCATTACCCCTGCGCCGATTGTTTCCCTTCGGCATACATCATAGGCAGGACAACGGTGTTTTCCCAAGATGTGGCTTCTCCTCGCATCGGCCGTGCTCGTGTATCGCTGGAGTATGCGATTTTTTTAGCAGACCGCACGTTCAAGTCCTTTCGGAGGAACCATTTTTAACCTTATTGATTAGGGAATATCATGGTGGTGAAAAGATTTCTGCAGTCTTTCTCTTTGCCGAGGGCAGCTTCCCTCATCATGGCTTGTATCTTGTTGCTCTATTGGGGCAGTGGGCAAGGGGCAGGCGCGTCTTCCCCCGCTACGCAACAATCCCCTGTGGTTCCCCAGCAGGGCTCTTCCCCGCCCGGCTATAATCCGCCACAGCCAGGGTACGAATACGTTCCCAACCCGCAGCACAATATCTACAGACCCTTTGAAGAAAATTACGGAGGGCCGACCTACATTCAACGGAAAGCTCAACCTCCCTACGTGACGGAATATGGGGAACCCGTTCTCGAGGAATGGCAGTATTCCGGTGGCTACCAGGGAGCATTGAACCGTGGAGAAATCCACTATCAACCCGGGTCCGGGTACAACCGTCACATGGCCCCCCCTTCTCAAGTCAGGGAACAATGACCGGACAGGTTTTTGTCGAACACTCGGAATGAGGGTCATAAAACCAATCCAGTCCTGCCACATCTCCAACCCCTTCTTTCAAAAATTTATGACTTCATGGCCAGGATGAAACCGCTCAAGGCTCTGCAAGGTAGGTGGCTACTAGAGAAGATGCGGCTGGATGTGGATTGGGCAGAAGACGTTCATCAATCAGTTGGGCCTCAACATCAGGAAGGGAGACATTGAGCAACGGCCCGATAGTGAGGGCAAAACCCATAAAAGATACCGACCGATCCGGAACCTTTTTAAACCACCTATCTCAAGCGACCCTATGAATTCCAATAATGTGTGGTAATTTGGAAAGATCATTGTTCAGGACGGACCACTCCCCAATTACAGGTTAGCCCATGAATCAGGATGAACTCGAACAATGGATTTTCAAACTTCCCAAAGTAGAACTTCACCTTCATATCGAAGGGACCCTCGAACCGGAGTTGATGTTCGATCTCGCGAAGCGTAACGGCCTCTCTCTTCCCTTTGCGACAAGTGAGGAGCTGAAACGGGCTTACAACTTTCAAGATCTCCAGTCCTTCTTACATATTTACTATGAAGGCTCACAGGTTTTACGACAGGAACGTGATTTCTTTGATCTGACCTGGGCCTACCTGAAACGCGTGGTGAAGGAACATGTCCACCACGTGGAAATCTTTTTTGATCCCCAGGCGCATATGAACCGTGGGGTAGACCTTCACACGGTCATTTCAGGTATTCACGCCGCACTCGAACAAGCTCGCACCGAGCTGAAAATAACTTCCAAGCAGATTCCCTGTTTCCTTCGCGATCTCCCTCCCGATTCTGCCAGGCAGACGCTGGAAATGCTCCTGGATTATCGAGACTGGGTATCGGCTGTGGGGCTCGATTCTTCCGAGAAGGGGCGTCCCCCCGATCTTTTTCAGGACGTCTTCGACCGCGCACGGACTGAAGGATTGCTGACTGTGGCTCATGCCGGGGAGGAAGGTCCTCCGGAATATATTTGGCAGGCCCTCGAGCTACTCAAGGTCGTCCGCATCGACCACGGTATTCGTTGTCTCGAGGATGAATCTCTGGTGCGGCATCTGGCTCACACCCAAATTCCTCTCACGGTTTGTCCCCTGTCGAATGTGAAACTCCAGGTGTTCCCCTCACTGGATCACCATAATTTAAAGCGGCTCCTCCAACGAGGGTTATGCGTGTCGATCCACTCCGATGACCCTGCCTACTTTGGGGGGTACATTACCGACAATTATCTCGCCGCTCAGCGCGCACTCAATCTCCAACCCTCCGACATCGTTCAATTGGCGAAGAATGGCGTGAAGGCCAGCTTCCTGTCAGACACAGAAAAGGAAAAACTCGTTGGTGAAATTCAGGACCATGCCGGAAGACTGTAACGTTCCTGTTTTTAATAGCTCCTATTGGGGTTTCTCCGACGGACTGCGTGGCAGGAAGTCAGTTCTGAAAATTGGGGATTGTTGATTTCCGTTCGGGATTCACTCCACAGATGCTTTCGTTTGTCGGTAAGAGCTATGGCATTTGGCCTTCCTGGCCCTCCCGCTCAACTGCCGCTAAATAAGGCAAAGCCCGACCTGTACCTCCTAGGTCCAAGCCATACCCAATGATCCAGACATCCGGAATCTCAAATCCGACGTAGTCGACCCTGAGTGCCACCTGGTGGCGGCTTGGTTTATCCAAGAGAGTACAGAAACGTACCCAGGCCGGTTTCTGTTGCTTCAGATGTTCATTGACCGCCTGCAATGAGAACCCCGAATCGAAAATATCATCGACGACCACGACCACTTCATCTGTGATATGAGGGAGTTCCTCCCTCAGAAAGCTGACTGACCCGCTGGCTTCACTGGTGCCGCCATAATGCGAAACTTTTAAAAATTCGACTTGTGGCTCGATGCCATGGTGTGAAAGGTGTCGCACGAGATCAGCCAGGAAAACAAAGCTTCCGGTCAACAATCCAAGCAGGATGGGTTGTCGGGACGGCAAATCGGTTGCGATCAGTTTGGCTAATTCGCC
>BQIW01000076.1 GCA_021604105.1 Nitrospirales bacterium
TTGTTTGTTGATTCGGTAGGTCTTGAGCTTGCGCAGGAGTGTGCGTCGACTTATTCCGGCCTGATTGGCCGACTCGGCAATACGACCACTATTTTCCGACAGCACGTTTTCCAAATACTCCTTCTCGAGCGTGATGAGGTGTGGCTCGAGGTAGTCCGCCAGCGTGAGGGCCGGGTTGATAGACGGAGAGTGATTACCTTGGCTTGGGACAGGTTGATCCGCGCTTTCCGTTTCCAGCGCAGGGAGTGCCGAGGAGGATCCCGGGATATCCTGGGAATACAAGACTTCGGTCAGGTCTTCCGCAGTCAGTTCCCGAGTGTGCCCTTTTAACACCAGACGTTGCGTGAGGTTTTCCAGTTGCCGCACATTGCCTGGCCAGGGCTGCTCTAAGAGCAGATCCATGAAGGATTGGTGTAATTCCGGACAGTCCATTCCATAATCGGCACACACACGTTTCAGAAAATGCCCGAACATATAGAGGATATCCTCCCGTCGCTCTCGTAACGGGGGCACTTCTAACCGGATGACATCCAACCGGTAAAAGAGGTCTTCACGAAAGGAGCCGGTTTGGACGGCGTTGGCTAACGAGGCATTCGTTGCGGCAATGACGCGCGCATCAATTGGGACTTCATGATGAGATCCAACCGGTCTCACCGTTTGTTCCTGTAAGACCCGCAACAGACTGAGTTGGGTTTGCACCGGCATGTCCCCAATCTCATCCAGAAGGATGGTGCCGCCATCGGCATACCGAAATAGTCCCTGTTTTTGTTGGTGGGCCCCGGTGAAAGCCCCCCGTTCATGGCCGAACAGTTCCGATTCAATAATTTCCGGGCTGATCGTGCTGCAATTGACGGCCACAAATCTCCCGGTTCGCCCGGACTGCCGGTGGATCGCCCGAGCCAGTAAGTCTTTACCCGTTCCGGTTTCCCCCACAATTAATACGGTGGCGTCTGAACTCGCGGTGCGGGCAATGGTTTCAAAAATATCCCACATGACTCCGTTACGGCTAAGAATGCCTTCAAAGCTTCCCAGTCTTTTGCGGGTATCACGCAAATCGGGTGTTTCCGGAGAAAATTTTTGATTGGTCTGAATGGCCTCAATGGCTTCATGCAGTTTTTCGTGTGAATCCTCATAAATTACATCAGAGGCCCCGTTTTTCAAAACCGTATGGACATAGGCTGCATCGGCTCCCGGCTTAAACACCAAGACATCAAGATAGGGTCTGTGTTCTTGTATGGTCGTCATCATGTCAAACACCAGGGAGTCTCCAAGGTACTGTCCATCAAGTATGACCAGGCGTGCCTGAGAACCAATCTCCAGGGTTTTCACGTTTTCCGGGGTTTCCAACCGGACAACTCCCAGGCCTTCCCGACTTAAGGCTTTTTCCAAATCAGGGGCACCGATGATAACTATAGAAGTAGTTTCTGGCATTGAGACAATAATGTCTCATAACGCGATAATGAGTCAAGTATGTCCCAATTGCAGGGACACAATAGTCCCAAAATTCCACAAAATCATAGATATCAACGGGTTGATTGATGGAACGGGTCTTGCGGAGTGTATAGGTATATTGAGGTATCGATCGAGGAATTTTCGCGATTGCCACAAGAACTTACTAAAAATGAAATGCCTGAACGTCTGTGAGTATCCTGGTTGTAAGTCGATTCGCGGTGATCAGGCCAAGACCATTTTGTGTGGTTGCGGCTGTAAACCCGTGCTAGGGCAATGGGAATGCCAAATGCGCTCAAATTGCATTCGCCTGCGTACATAACGAAAACGACATGAGTATCCAGTTTGTTTTCGTCACAAACATTTAAGATCTCACACATCTTAGTCCTTGTGAAAATGTCGGTGTGAAGAAGGGATGCTCACACCAAATTTTCCTCTGAAAATAACTACACACAATAGGCCATGACCCCGGCTCTACTCGTTAGGAGCATGAGTTCGTGGCACAAATTTTTTAAAAAAGGACCGATCTTTATGATGCAAAATCAAACGGAAATTGGAGAACGGCTACATCGGCGAAACGGGAGGAGAATTATTCACCGTGGCCTGGATATTCAACCGGCCCAACGTCATGAGATGGTGATTGCTGCCAATATTCTCCGGTCTTCAGCCGATTGGTATCGGCCCTTTCTCCATGCAAAGGATATGGCCCAGCATGAGGTGGAGGAATCCTGGGGGGAGAAAGAGTTTGCACGGCGGCAGTTTTATATCGGGCGGGAAGGAAATGTACCGGTAGGTATCGTGTCTACGCAGTCCGTCGGAGACATGTTTTATATCGGTTACATCTATGTCTATGATCACCAAACCGGCAAAGGGTTTGGGCCGCAATTACTCAATCACGTCCGTGAGGTGGCTTGGCGCGATGGAAAACGGGGCATGGTGTTAATTGCCCATCCCAAGGCCTACTGGGCCACGCGCTCCTATCGCCGCTTCGGCTTTGAATGTATTGCGACCACTCGGGACCAAGTCCTTGAGTGGCGCGGCGGTTGGTTGAAACCCTACTATGAAGAGGGTTTTGAACTGTACCAATATCTGTTCTAACGCCCCTTTCCTCACAAACGAGCCAATCACTATTGCTCATGGGTTCTTCTTCCATCTGTCTGCAAGCGGGGACAGGATGGAGGAGTTTATTCGATATGTCCCCCACCTAGGAGGTCTGCATGGAAAAGAACACACCAGTGGCCAAGTCGGCGCGGGGAGGAAAGAGGGCGCCGGTGGCGCTGCTCGGCTATAGCTTGGAAACGATGGAAGCCGCAAAGGAACACAACATCCCCTTCGTCGCGGTGGTGCCGGAGGGTTTCGATATCGCATTGAAAGAGGATGGAGTTGATGTGGTGACCTGGGATTTTTATGTGCACAACCAGAACTCAGACCGACTCTATGAAAAATTAGTGGAGCGAGGAGTGAGTCATGCCGTGCCGCTCTACGAAGAAACTGTGGAATGGGCCGGGTCCCTCAACACCCGCCTGCTGAAAGATCCACGAGCCTTTCAACGGGCTCTGTTATTCCGCGACAAGGCTATGATGAAGCGCAATGCGCAAATGAACGGCATTCGAGTCGGGGTGTTTGAAGAGATTCGTTCGCGGGAGGAAGCTTTAGCGTTTTTTGAGGACATCAATGAGGCCAGGCTTCGCTTGCAGGAGGAAGCACCCGAACCGGTTCACCTGAAACCCCTGTCGGCGGCGGGTAGTGTGGGACATGTGTTTGTTCGAAGCAGACAAGACATCACTTCCCTTCCCGACGATGCCTTTCCGTGTCTGGCCGAAAGCCATTTGGCCGGTCAGGAATTTTCGGTGGAAGCCTTTATCCATAAGGGAAAAATCGAATTTATGAATATCACCGAATACGTACATCTGGGCTATTCCCAGATCGTGCCGGAAACGCCGAAGCTCAGCAAACAGCGGACAAAGATTCGAAAAGCGATTGAAAAACTCATGAAGGCATTTGGCATCGTGAATGGTATGATTCATCCGGAATATTTTTTAGATCAGGAGGGGGAATTGCACTTCGGGGAAGTGGCCGCCCGTGTTCCCGGCGGCCATATTTTCGAACTCATTCAGCGTGCCCATGGCTTTAATCCGTATGCGGCTCTGTTATTATGCTCGGATCCCAATACCTCCAAAACCGTATTAGACCGGTTTTTCCCGAAGGAAAAGGACCATAAAATTTTTGCGGCCAACTTAATGGTGTATCCTCGGAAGCCCAGCGTCCATCAGCTTCAGTTTCCTAAAGAATTGGAAGCCCATCCGTATATGGACCGGCATACCATGTTTGAACCCGTCACCGCCAAGGTGGCAGAGCGCGTGGGATTCGGGAATCATTATGGAACGGTCTTCCTGGCGGGAGAAGATCCTGAGACCCTGCGCGAACTCGTTCAGCGTTATGAGGAGTATGATTTCTATGAGTGATTCCCTTCAGGGCTCCTTCAAGACTGATTCACAGGTAGGCGTTGGTCGGCAGGAACAAGCCTTTCTTCACGCCTTAGAGGCCTTGGAACAGGCGACGCCCTTTGTCAAAATTAAATACCAGACTGAGGTTATCCGTCGTGCCACGGATTTGTTTGAAACCGACGAAGGACTGCAATTCGTGAGAGGACAGGCCCATCGCTTTGATTCCGCAGGAGTATTTCATGCCGGACCCTGGGAACATCCTGACCGACTCCTCCCTGAGTTGGTGGGCGGGGGGCTTCGCGCAGAAGGGCAGTATTCGGCATTGGAAATGCTGAGTGAGCTTCGGGTTTTAGCTATTGCAGCAGGGGACTCGCCACACCCAAGATTTTCTGCGGAGCAAGCCCTTGGTTTTTTACGTACGGTCATGGGGCTCAATCTCGAATTATTGTATGGAAGTGAAACTGAAGAGTCTCGTCTGCGTCCGAAGGTCTACGCGCGCGCGCGTAGATTATTAGCCAAGATTGAGCAAGAGGTTTCCTCGGAAGGTTTACTGGAACAGGTCCTTGATGATATCGATGCGCGAGTGGCCCAGCGTCCAATAGATGTGAGCCTCACTCTTAAAATGATCGACCAGGCCAAGAGTATTCAGGGGGACCCTGATCCAAGGCTGGCTGCCAGGCTTGAGCGGTATCTCAAAGCCACAGGTCCTCCTACCCCACTCGCAAAGAAAGCGTGCTCTCCCGGCAATTATCGAAATCTCCTGGCCAATGCCACTGCACATGAGATTGAAAATGAGGCCAAGGTGGTTGGAAAATTGTTGACGCTGACCGGTTTATCCAGTGAATACCATGTTGCGTTCCTCCAACATGTCCTCAAGAATGACGAAACGGAGGTTTTGGCTGTTGCCTTGGATTTGACCGAGGTGGGCCAGGCTCATATGGAACAATATCGAGAAAAGGTTTTGGAGTGGATGCGCCTGACGATCCATCCGGCTACGAGTTGGATCATTTATGGATTTCAGCAGATGTTGGAACGAATGCTCCTGGCACGACCGGAGGTCTCTGATGGTCTCACCAAATTAATCAATCTCGATTTGTGTGCTACTGCCCAACAAGTGACCAAAAAACATCTGCCTCGAGGGACAGGGATTACGTCCAATGCTGCCATTGCGGGTGGGGCCATCTCCATTTTGGGGCAGCCGTTGGGAGTGGGGCAGGGAAACAACCCCACATGCCAAGGTGCTCGGGCTCTGAGTCTTTGGAGTCTTCATGATCCCGGTTATTTGCTCCAATTGCTGACCAGCGCGGCACGGGATGACACTGTTGAGTTTATGTTTGAGGGCTCACCGATTTTCTCTAAAGACATCGGGGGAGGAGTCGCCGAAGGAAAATTTGATTTGAAGCTGGATCCTGTGTCACGCATTCTGGTGCCCCATCTGGATCGTATTTATGATGAAATGATGCGGCGCGCGGCTTTACGTGGTGAAGATCCACATAAATGGGTGAACCCGGCTCTGTATGGTCGGTGGGTGCCGAACAGCCTGACTTCAATTAATCTGGTGAACCAAACCGTTTCCGGATACGAAAATTTTTTACGCCTATTTTATGCCACCCATCACCCGTTATATGACGGAGGGCATGATTTAGTGTATCCGAATCCGGTTGGACTTCTCATTACCAACGTCCACGGCGTCTTTTTAGGATATCACGCCGTCTCCATCCAACGTGTGGCCAAGGATGAAGAAGGGAAGATTCGCGTCTATTTTTTCAATCCGAATAACGAGGGGCGTCAGAACTGGGGGAAAGGGGTTGAACCGTCGGTGGTCGGTCACTTAGAAATTCCCGGAGAATCCTCATTACCCTTCGAGCACTTTGCCGCTCATATTTATGCCTTTCACTATAATCAGATGGAAGTCGGAGACTTACAAGCCGTTCCAACCGAAATCATTCATGCGGGGATAACGCATGCGAAGGAAAGTTGGGGTCAGGCCTTCACCTGGTTGTAAGCCTGTATGCTGTGAAGATTGAAAGGAATGGAGCATGTCTTTAGTCAGGCAATCGATGCTGACGGGGGAACGGCAGAGCTTTGTCAGTGCATCAGCCATTGCCTTCATGCAAGAACGTAAGCCTGACCTGGATCTTTGTCGGCAATTTGGTGTGGAACCCTCAAAAGCGCTCATACATTTGCATCATAAGCCTGGGCCCATTAACCCTCGATAGTTCCGATGACCCTGTGAGGGAGGCAAATGCCAATATTCAGGGAGTCCGGGTACCCGAACAGAAATTCGCTAAAAAGACCAAGTAACTTTTCCTTTCTTTAAAATCAGGTTCGTCCCATTACCGAACACTCCCCTTCTTTAGATCGTGGAAATGGCCATGGTCCTCTTGTGTGGCTTATGGTGACCGGTGCGGTCGCCGGCGGGGTGCTTGGTGCCCTGGCTCCGGAAGCCGCTCGCCACGTGGAAGTCCTGGGTGAACTCTGGCTCCGGATGTTGCGGATGCTGGTAGTGCCCTTGATTGTGGCGTCGATTATCCATGGGGTTGGATCCCTGGGTGATATTCGCCAACTGGGTAAATTGGGAGGAGCGACCGTTACGTACTATTTGATCACCTCAGGCATGGCTATTGTGCTGGGGTTGATCCTGGTCAGTGCCATTAAACCTGGAGTGGGAGCCGATAGTGCCCCAGCGGTGACCCCTACAGGAGTTGAGGCGGCGGTGAACATTGGATGGCTGGATCTCATCAAGGGATTTTTCTCCACGAATTTATTCGCGTCCGCTGCACAAGCTGATTTGCTGCCCTTGGTCATCTTTTCTTTGGCATTCGGAGCGGCTCTGACGACGGTCGGGGAAAATGGTACATTGGTGCTCAGGTTTTTTGAAGGTGTATTTGGGGCGATCATGAAGTTGATTCACCTTGTGATGTGGATCGGTCCCATTGGCGTATTTGGCTTGGTGGCAGGGCGTTTAGCAAGTGCCGGTGGGCTTGACGGTATTGTCGCGCTGTTAGTGGGTTTAGGATTATTCACGGTTACCGTTCTTCTGGGATTGGCGATCCATGCAGGAATTGTTCTTGGGCTTATTTTGCATATGGCTGGTCAACGACATCCCTTGGCCTATATGCGCGCACTTGGCGCAGCCCTCACCAGCGCGTTTGCCACGGCGAGTTCGTCTGCGACCTTGCCACTGACAATGGAGGGGGTCGAAAGTGCTGGTGTAAGCAGTCGTTCAAGCCGATTTGTCCTTCCAGTTGGTGCGACGGTCAATATGGATGGTTCGGCGCTATATGAAGCGGTCGCCGCGGTGTTTATCGCTCAAGCCTGGGGAATTGAATTAAGTGGAGGTGCGCTTATTGTCCTGTTTGTGGTGGCGACCGTGTCTGCCATTGGCGCGGCAGGGATCCCTGAAGCCGGGCTCGTGACGATGGTTGTGGTCTTTCAGGCAGTCGGGCTTCCACTTGAGGGGCTTGGACTCCTCTTGGCCATTGACTGGTTGATTGATCGGTTTCGGACTGCAGTCAATGTCTGGGGGGATGCCGTGGGTGCCGCCGTTGTCGATCGATATATCGCCCACTAACATCGAATTCCTTGATCTTCTTGGGTTATTATTCAATTCAAACGTGAGCCCTGGCGGTTGAACAATCGGTGAGGGCTCAATAAATGTACTCAACCTCATTTTAGGTGAACACAGCATGGATTCAGGATTCACGTATCAGAAAATTGCATCTCACGAAGCCAAAAAGGGAACGTTTGATAAGTGTGTTTTACTTTACTCGGGAGGACTGGATACCTCCATTATGCTCAAATGGATTCAGGAATCGTATGCCTGTTCCATTGTGGCGCTTACGGTGGATGTGGGCCAGTTACATGAGGATCTTGAAGCCGTAAAAGCGAAGGCGATCAAGCTGGGTGCCGAGGAGGCGGTGGTTATTGACGCCAGGGAGGAATTTGCTGAAACGCTGCTGTCCCGGGCAATTAAAGCTAATGCCGACTATCAGGGGGGATACCCACTCTCCACTCCCCTTGCCCGAGTGACCCTTTCGGAGATTGCCGTTCGTGTGGCCAAAGAACGGGGAATCAAGGTCATTGCTCACGGCTCCACGGGTAAAGGGAATGATCAGGTTCGGTTTGAAAATTACATTACGACGTTGGATGCCACTATGAAAGTGATCGCACCCGTTCGTGAATGGAGTATGGGCCGAGATGAACAGATTGAGTATGCCAAACAACACGATATCCCCATTAAACAAAATAAAGAGTATCTATATTCGCATGATGACAATATGTGGGGATCCACCAATGAGGGAGGGGACATTGAGGATCCGGCCCGCATTCCTGATTTACGAAAGTTTCTGCAGGTGTGCGTTCCCCCGGATCAGGCACCGGATGAGCCGGAAATTGTCGAAGTCGGATTCAACAAAGGAATTCCTTGTTCAATGAATGGTGAGGATCTGCCCCTTTGCCAGGTCATTGAGCGCGCCAATGCTATAGGGGCAAGGCATGGGATTGGCATTGTGCATTTGACGGAGGACCGCTTGGTCGGATTGAAAGTTCGTGGGGTGTATGAAGCTCCGGGAGCGGAAATTCTGATCAAAGCACATTTTAATCTGGAAAAACTCGTCAATACTCGTGACTTAAACGAACTGAAAAAAATCATTGATGAAAAATGGGCATACACCTGTTATGGCGCCAAATGGTTTGATCCGTCAATGGATGCCATCCATGCCTTCCAAGATTCCGCCAACCAGCGCGTGAAGGGAACGGTGAAAGTAAAGCTGTTCAAAGGAAAAGCTGATGTGGTCGCGATGAAATCCCCCTATTCCTTATTCGATGCCAATTTGGCTACTTTTAATAAGGATGCGAGTTTCAACCAGAATGCGTCTGCAGGTTTTATTGAGATTTACAATTTGGCCCAAAAAACCTATCGGCGTTTAGACCAGGTATAGGGTGGAGGATGAGAGGGATTCGTGATGGAGAAGGTCTTGAACCATAAGCGGTGAAATGAATTCTTCTATTTAAGCTTCACATCGATGAAGGCTTTTTGTTTGATGTCGGCAAGCCAATTCCGATACGCTTCCTCGGATCGTTGCTTAGTAAGCAACCCACGGATATCCCGTTCCACGGCTTCAAACGGAAGGGGTTGGGGTTGTTGAATGTCCTCTACCATGATGAGATGAAATCCTAAAAGGGTTTCAATAGGGGCGGAGATCTGTCCCGGTTTCAGTTCCTTGACCACCTGCCTCAGAGGGGTCAATAATTCGTTTTCCTGCACCCAGCCTAATTCATGAATCTGCTCGAAATACCTGGTGGCGAAATCTCCGAGCGTGGTATTCGGTGTCCATGCCGAATACATGGTTTTGGCCTTGTTTTTGGCTTTCTCCCGTTCAAAGCCTTCCTGCCCGGCTAATAAAATTTGCTGGAGTCGGTACCGGGGAGGTGAGAGGAAGAGCGTGGAGTTGACTTCATAAAACCGTCGGATTTCTTCTTCCTCTATGACAATGTTCCGGCGGATCTCGAAGTCAAAGAGTTTCTTGAGGAGCAATTGATGTCCGAATTCTTCTTCGGTCTGAGTGGGTGGCAGTGGAGTTCGCCGTAAGGCTTCATCGATCTCGTCCTGAGTGACAGAGAGCCCCTTGGCTTGAGCCTCCTGAATCATGAGGTGATCATCAATCAAGTGGTTGAGGACTTCTCGTTGTTTTTCGTAATACCGCCGGTTCAGTTCCTCTCCGTGATATTTGGCGGTCAGGCGCTTATACTCGTCGCGTAATTCTTTTTCAAGGTCCGACCACGTGATCACCTCTTTATTCACCACCGCAATAATCCGGTCGGTGAGACTCAAGCTAACCGCAGGAAAGAAGAGAAGGCTTATTACCACCCAGAGAGTGAGCGTCTGTAAAGGCCAGTCTTTCAGGCATACACGCATGCCCTTCACGTTAGGTTCTCACTTCCTCTTTGGCAATCGACTGATAGAGTTCTTGTAAAACCGTATTAGCCCTGGGGTACATGGATGCCCAATCTTGCTCGGGTAGGGTCAAACGATAGGCACGAGGAGACAGGCAGTCCAGATGATCTTTCCATTTATCGATCAAAGCACGGATCCCCTGTTCCGGGAGCTTGGCCCGTTCATGAAAACGCAGGCTCATCAGTCCGCCCCGGACTTCGACATACTCGAGTTGTAAGGCCTTGGCCAGTACTTTGATTTGCATGACTTCAAATAGTCGCTCCATGGCTGCAGGAGGCGATCCAAACCGGTCAAGCGTCTCCCCATATAATAAAGCCAAATCCCCTAACCGATCACTCCCGGATAACCGTTTGTAAAGTCCCAGGCGCTGAGAGGGATCTTCCACATATTCCTCGGGAATGAAGGCCGAAACATCAAGTTGAAGAGTAGGTTCCCATTCTTCTTCCACTTCCTGGCCTTTTAGCTGCTGAACAGCCTGCTCCACCATTTGTAAGTACAGGTCTAATCCGACAGCGGCGATATTGCCGGACTGTTGTTTCCCAAGTAAATTTCCCGCTCCCCGTATTTCAAGGTCAGCGGCTGCGATCCGAAACCCGGAGCCAAGTTCCGCAAATTCTTGAATGGCGTTCATGCGTTTTTGTGCGTCGGTGCTCAGGGTTTCTTCGTTCGGAATGAAGAGGTAGGCAAAGGCTTGTTGTCCGCTTCGCCCCACCCGTCCGCGAAGTTGATACAGCTGGGAGAGCCCGAATAAATCCGCCCGATCAATCAGGATAGTGTTCGCACTTGGAATATCCAACCCTGATTGGATGATGGCTGAGGCCAGCAACACATCGGCTTCCTGGTGAAAAAATCGTAGCATCACCCGTTCCAATAATTGTTCGTTCATTTGGCCATGGGCCATTAATACCCGTGCTTCCGGAACCAGATCTTGTAGCCAGGCACCCGTTTGCTCCATGGTTTCCACTCGATTGTGCACGTAGTACACCTGCCCTCCACGAGCGAGTTCCCGGGCAATGGCCTCTCGTACCACTGTCGCATCAAACCTGAGGACCTGGGTTTCCACCGCCAAACGACCCGGAGGCGGGGTCTCAATGACGGAGAGGTCCCTTACTCCCGAAAAGGCCATCTGCAGAGTTCGGGGGATAGGGGTCGCGGAAAGCGTGAGCACATCGACTTGGGTCCGGAGTTGCTTCAGCCGTTCTTTATGGCGGACACCAAACGATTGTTCTTCATCGATAATCACCAAGCCCAATTGTTTAAAGAGGACATCTTTCTGCACGACCCGGTGCGTCCCGATCACAATGTCGATCAACCCGCCAGCCAAGTCTTTCAGTGTAGCTTTAATCTCATTGGCTGATTGAAATCGTGACAAAATACCAATTTTGACCGGGAATGGTGCAAACCGTATTGAAAAATTTTCAAAATGTTGTTGAGCCAGCAAGGTCGTGGGAACCAGGACGGCTACCTGCCTGTTGGCCTGGATCGCCTTAAAGGCGGCACGCATGGCGACCTCCGTTTTGCCGTACCCCACATCTCCACAGACCAGACGGTCCATGGGTTTCGGGGATTCCATATCTCGTCCTATTTCTTCAATGGCTCGAAGTTGGTCAGGAGTTTCTTCATATTCAAAGCCCGCCTCAAATTCATGAACCAGGAGCGTGTCCTCCTGGTATGCGCTCCGTCTGGCGACTTCCCGGTTGGCATAGAGTTCAACGAGTTCCTCGGTCATATCCTCGATACCCTTTTTGATTTTTGCCTTGGTTTTGCCCCAAGCCGTGCCGCCAAGCCGGTCCAGTCGGGGGGACCGTTGTTCCGCTCCCCGATAGCGGTGGATGTGGTTCAGGCGGTCCAGCGGGACATACAGAGTATCGGTTCCACCGAATTGCAAGAGCAGATAATCACTGGTAAAGCCCTGCACCTCCAACCGTCGCAAACCCAGATATCGTCCAATTCCATGTTGAAGGTGGACGACGAGGTCGCCTTCTTTTAGATCCTCCAGTGACGAGAAAAATTTGGCCGTGGGGGATTTTGTGTGCGGACGATGCCGGATACCCTTCCCAAATAATTCTTCCTCGGTGACGAACGCGATGTGCCCCTCCGATGAAAGAAATCCTGCCGAGAGGTCTCCTTCAAGACAGTAAAATGGTGCGCGGGCATCCATGGCTGGTTGTGGGAAGGGGTGTTGCCACTTGTTGGCGGGGAAGCCATGGTCATGCAAGAGGGACAACAGCCGTTCCACCTGTCCCGGACTGCGAGCGACAAAAAAGATCTCGGAGTCCGCCCGTAATTGGTCCAGCTTGGAAAGTGTTTCCTTAAAGGGAAGCCCGCGAATGCCTACCCCGACACTGCTGGGAGACTGAGCCTGTAAGGAAACAGGCACACAGGGCATGGCGCTGGTATCAGGAGCCACGCTATCCCACCATATCGTTGGGCACATGCTGGTATAGGTTTTAATGGTGTCCCACATTTCATAGAGTTGATCGGGGTCAGCATGGGCGGAGGCGCCCCCCTGACCAGTCTGGAGGTGTTCCCACGTTTCCAACAACGCATTCCAAAATTGCGCAGCCGCAGCATCCAGATCCACCGGGCGGTAGAAAGAGACGGTGATCGGCGTCTGAATGTACTCAAACAGTGTGACAAGTTTGGGATAATACCGGGGAAGATCCCATTCAATGCTTGCCGGAATGTGTTCGATAGCGCTATCAGGTTGTCCGGAATCGGGAGGAATGAACTCCCGGGTGGGTAGGACCCAGGTTTCCTTGAGATGAGTGATGGATTCTTGAGTGGAGGGATCAAACGTCCGGATGGATTCAACCGAATCCCCAAGAAATTCAACACGGACGGGATGGTCCTGCGCCGTGGAGAAAATATCCACGATACCGCCACGTACGCTGAATTCACCGGGGACTTCAGCCAACGATCCACGTGCATACCCTAGCCGGATTAATGAACGAAGAAGCATCTCCCGCTCGCACGTCTCACCTACCTTGAGGGAAAAACATGCTTGAGCGAAAACCTCCGGCGGGAGCAGTTTATGCAAGATGGCCGGAAGTGAGCTTACGATGACGGTGCTTTCACCCCGAGACAACCGGTGGAGGGCCCGAACGCGCTGACAAATAACGCTGTGGGCCGGCAGTGCCGGATTATAGGGAATGGTGGCCCATGGAGGAAATAAGGCCAGTGGCACCTGATCCCGCCTAATGAACGAGAAGAAGAATTCCAAATCTTCATACAATTCTTCGGCTTGTTCTTGTGTGGGCGTGATGATGAGGTGTGTTTGGTTGTCGGAGCCGGCGGTCTTTTTCCCCGGAAGTGTGAACAGGGTCATGGCCAGGGCGAGGCACGCCTGTTGCGTACTCAGCAGACAGGGCGGGGGCGTCTGTTCCGGGATCGCTGGAACGACCGTGCGCAGTTGGTTTGCAAAATGATGGAAGACGGAAGGGACGTTCATAATCTGAAATACACCACGAAAAAGGTTCTCGACGTGCGGACTAGCAGGATGGGCTTATTCCATGAGTGGTGAGAATTCGTTCGATAATCGTTGTGGTCGAAACATCGGAGACAAGTGGAATCGTTCGCACAAATCCTCCCCGTTCTTCAACAAAATCTTTTCCGATAATTCGTTCGGAGGTCCAATCTCCTCCCTTCACAAGGACGTTGGGTTGGATGGCCTTAATAAGATTCAAGGGATCCGGCTCGTCAAAAAGTATCACGTAATCTACGCAACCTAATGCAGCGATGACCTCCGCCCGTTGTGCATCGGCTTGGATAGGTCGATTCTTGCCCTTATCCAGTTGACGGACTGAACGATCGCTATTGACTCCGACCACTAATCGATCCCCCAACTCCTTGGCTTCTTCCAGATATCGCGTATGTCCGATATGCAGCAAATCAAAACACCCATTTGTAAAGACAATGGATTCTCCCGCCTGCTGATGAAGAGTCATTTGTTCTAAGAGACTATCCAAGGTATGAATTTTTGATTGCATAAGGATAAATCGTTGAATCCTTTCCTAGGGTCCCTATCTCACCTATCCCGTTTTCTGTATGATACCTGCTGCATACGCCAAATCCTAGAGAGGTTACCCGACAGCCACTTCGGCAAATAGGAAAACAGGATATGCGGTTGTGGTCTGAGGCCTCACCGGATTTCCTAAGATTGAGCGCGTCCATTCCAAGAGCTGCATGAGCCAATACGGTCCAGGTCCCCATACCGCTATTCCGGCGCATCAATTCGGTCTTTTTGCCGCCCCGCTCATTGCCGGGTTGATGTTTGTGCTGCTTCCCGAATCCCTGCACGACCCCGCGAGACTTCTGGCAACCATTTTAAGCTGGGTAGTGGTGATGTGGATTACGGAGCCTATTCCTCTGCCCATTACCGCTTTGCTGGGCTGTGGATTGTGTGTCGTCGCCGGGTTAGGAAACATGCAATCCGTGTTTTCTGCCTTTGCCCACCCCATCATCTTCCTGTTTATTGGGAGTTTTTTTATTTCGGAGGCCCTGTCCGTTCATGGGTTGGACCGCCGGTTTGGCAACTGGCTGTTGTCACGTAAGTGCGTGGGTTCCCATCCTATTCGTATCATGATGGCTATGAGTTTGGCGGTTGCCGGTCTGTCTATGTGGATAAACAATACTGCGGCAACAGCGGTCATGTTGCCCATTGCGCTTGGAGTATTACGGGCGCTTCGGCAGGACTATCCTAATATGAAAACCTTCGACACCGGGTTTTTGCTGTGTCTGGCTTATGGCGCCGGTATTGGGGGAGTGGCCACTCTCGTTGGAACCGCCCCGAATTTAATCGGAGTGGGACTTTTAGCCCAACAAGCCAATTTTACTATTTCATTTGACCAATGGTTGCTGATTGGATTGCCGTTGGCGAGTGTCATGCTGCTCGTGATGTTTCCGCTGATGTATTGGTTACATCCTCCCCCTTCTCATTCGTCTTTTCATGAAGGATCTTCTGTTCTCAAGATTTCGGCACCTCTTCCTTGGACTCGGGGAGAGCAATATACGTTGGCGGTGTTTCTGTTGGCGGTCCTGTTGTGGCTACTCCCGGCCATACTGTCAATATGGTTTGAAGGCGATCATGCGGTCGTACAATGGGTCCGTGCTCATTTGCCAAAAGAATTGGTCCCCATTTTCGCCTCTGGGCTCTTATTTCTGCTGCCCTTGAACTTCCGACAGGGGAAATTCACCTTGACCTGGAAAGAAGCTGCCAATATTCATTGGGGAACAATTCTGTTATTCGGGGGAGGCATCGCCTTTGGGGAGTTGATGGTGAAAACCGAATTGGCGGAAGCGATTGGGCAGGGTATGGTGGCGATGTTTGGCATTGAGTCCGTCTGGGGTTTAACCGGTGTGGCCATTCTTACGGCCCTGGTTCTCACGGAACTCGCGTCGAATACCGCAGCCACAAGTATGATTGTGCCGGTGCTCATTGCCATTGCCCATACGGCCAATTTTTCTCCTGTCCCGCCGGTACTGGGTGCGTGTATGGCTGCAAGTCTGGCATTTGTGCTGCCGGTTTCGACTCCCCCGAATGCCATTGTCTATGGAACGGGCAAAATTTCAATTCTCCGAATGGTGCAAGCCGGACTGTTGTTGGATGCAATTGGTGGCGTGTTGATTTGGGGAACCTTACGTATATTGGTTCCACTATTGGGAATTGCCTGAGCTTCTCAACCTAGGAGATAGACCTCAATTGATTTTTAAATAATGTTCCGACATAATCCTCGTTTGCATTTTACCTGACCCAAATAACGTGTCTTTGAACCCTTCTCACATACGGTTTGCTTTATTAACCCAGGATCCCGATCTCAAGTCGCGGGTTCAAGGTCCTGATCTCCAGAACACCATTACGGTGTTGGATGACTGCTCTTCCCTGGAAGCGGCCATGCGCTCTCAACAATTTACCGGCGTGATTCTGGATGAGTCCGGGAAGGAATTTTTCCCTGCCTTGTCGGCACTAAATGGCCAATTAAATTTGTCCAAAACATTCATTTATGCCGGACCCTTGCCCGCCTGGAGTACCATGAATCAGATCCGGCAGATTATGGGGGATCAACCATCGGAAGAAGGGGCAATCGATCCGAAAGATGTGAGCTTGGCCAGTTATGTGGAAAAAAAATTGGGGGATTTTGTTCGAGCGATGAATGTCGGGTCAGGGAAAAATCTCTATCCCACATTAATGAGAGCAGTTGAACGACCCCTGATTGAACTGGCCTTACGGGAAACCCATGGCAATCAGATTAAAGCGGCTCGGCTTCTTGGCCTCAATCGCAATACCCTCAGGAAAAAAATTACAGAATTTCAAATCTCCGTCAATCAGTTAAAGCAATCTACTACGGGAAAACGCAAAAAGACGGAATCGGATTCTGTTGGATAATTTTTCCCTTTCCCCTTGAAAAATAACCATTTCTTGACAAGACCACCAATGCAGTCTAGCATATGGCCGGTAAGATATAGGCGCGTAGCTCAGGGGGAGAGCGCTACCTTGACACGGTAGAGGTCGGCGGTTCAATACCGCCCGCGCCTACCATTATCTTTTTCCAAAAAAGCCTGACAGGTATCCAGCTTCCTTAATTGAAGGGAATGGTGCCTTTTCTTGCGTTCATCACAGAATGTAGGTTTTATTTTACCAGGTGTTTTCACTCTAATGGAATCTATTCAGGTATCACTGCAAGGCGAAAGTAGCCAGGCTCTTCCCAAAGGGATCACGGCGAAGGCAGCACTAGAGAAACTAAAGGGAGCCGTGCCACCTGAGGTGTTTGCCGTGAAGGCCAATGGTGTGGAAATAGACCTTCTGGCTTCCCTGGAGATCGATTCAACTTTGCAACCATTGAGGTTTGATTCCCCTGAAGGCAAAGAAATTTATCGGCACAGTAGCACGCATATTATGGCCCAAGCGGTGAAGGAGTGTTTTCCTTCCGCCCAATTAACGATTGGTCCGGCCATCGAGGAGGGCTTCTTTTATGACTTTGCCTTTGAGCGCCCGTTCACGCCGGAAGATTTAGAAAAAATCGAAGCCAAGGCTTTGGAAATCATCAAACGGAATCTTTCGGTTTCAAGACGTGAGTTCTCCAAGGAAGAGGCCATTGAATTTTTTAAAAATCGTGGTGAATTCTATAAGGTGGAGCTGATTCAGGGGTTTCCTGATGGAGAACCGGTGTCTGCCTATACCCAAGGGGACTTCGTCGATCTTTGTCGTGGCCCCCATCTGCCCGCCACGGGCTATGTCAAAGCCTTCAAACTTCTGAATAGTGCTGGCGCCTATTGGCGAGGGGATGAACGAAATCCCATGTTGCAACGGCTTTATGGCACGTCCTTTCCCTCAAAAGAAGCCTTGCAGGCTTATTTGGATAATTTAGAAGAGATCAAACGCCGTGACCATAGAAAGCTCGGGAAAGACCTTGATTTATTTAGTATTCAGGACGAAACCGGCCCCGGTCTTATTTTATGGCACCCCAAAGGGGCACAGATCCGTCTGCTGATTGAAAATTTTTGGCGGGAACAACATTTAGCCAATCAGTATGAGTTGGTCTATTCGCCGCATGTGGCTCGTTTGGATTTATGGAAAACCAGCGGGCATGTGGACTTCTACAAAGAAAATATGTACGCCCCCATGCCTGTCGAGTCCAGCGAATATCAGTTAAAGCCCATGAATTGCCCGTTTCATATCATGGTGTATAAATCACATTTGCGCAGTTATCGTGATTTGCCTATCCGCTACGGGGAATTGGGAACAGTCTACCGATACGAACGATCCGGAGTCCTGCATGGCCTCATGCGGGTTCGTGGATTTACCCAGGATGATGCTCATTTATTCTGTCGCCCTGACCAGTTGGGCGAAGAAGTCCAAAAGGTCCTGAAATTTATTACGGGTATGCTGGGGACTTTTGGATTTACGGAATTCAAGATGTTTCTCTCCACTCGGCCCGAAAAGGCTGTTGGGACGATCGACCAATGGGATCAAGCGACCTTGGCGCTGGAAACAGCACTAAAAAGCGGCGGCTATACCTATCAGGAAGATCCGGGGGAAGGGGTCTTTTATGGTCCGAAAATAGATGTCAAAATTCAGGATGCCCTAGGCCGATCCTGGCAATGCTCTACGGTTCAGATCGATTTTAATAATCCAGAGAGGTTTGGCCTGACTTACGTGGGTGATGATGGAAAAACGCATCAACCCATTATGATTCACCGGGCTTTACTCGGATCAATTGAACGGTTTTTCGGGATTCTTTTGGAGCATTTTGGGGGTGCCTTTCCTGCCTGGTTGGCCCCTGTTCAGGTTACGATCCTTCCAATATCAGAAAAACATCAAGGGTATGCTCAAGAGGTTGAAAAAAAACTTCGTCAGGAAGGCTGCCGAGTCGCCTTAGACTTGCGAAATGAAAAGATTGGCCTTAAAATCCGTGAGGCTGAAAAGGCAAAGATTCCTTTCATGATTGTTGTGGGGGATCGTGAAGCTGAAGCAAAGATGGTTGCGGTTCGACAAAGGAACGGGAAAAACTTGGGAACGATGCCTATTATTGATTTGGTGACGCTGATTCGGGAAGACATGCCCGAGGCGGTTAGGAAGGGTTCTTTACTTTTCGAATGACTCGTCCTGTGACACCCAAACAACGTATTAATCATTTCATCAAAAATCCTGAAGTCCGGGTTATTGGTGCTGAAGGTGAGCAACTTGGAATCCTGAAGACATCAGAGGCGATTCGGCAGGCAAGGGAAATTGGATATGATTTGGTGGAAGTGGCTCCTACCGCAGACCCTCCGGTCTGCCGCATTATGGATTATGGGAAATTTAAGTATGAACAGAGCAAAAAAGAACATCGCATGCGACTTAACCAGAAATCCACCCAGGTTAAGGAAGTTAAATTTCGGCCCCGGACAGACAGGCACGATATGGAGACGAAAGTCCGGCAGATACGGGACTTCCTGGAAGAAGGGAATAAGACCAAAGTTACGGTTATGTTCCGCGGTCGAGAAATGGCCAATCAAGAACTTGGGTTCAAAGCGATTCAGAAGGTTATTGAGGAGTTAAAGGGCGCAGGAAATATTGAAAGTCCTCCTAGAATGGAGGGCCGGAATCTTTATATGGTGGTCGCTCCAAAATAATTGGCCAAGTGAGTAAGGCTGGCAATTTGCCGGTCGTTGAAAAAGGAAAATAAGACATGGCAAAAATGAAGTTAAAAAATCACTCAGGAGCCAGTAAGCGATTTAAACGAACCGGCTCGGGCAAATGGATGCGGCGGAAGGCCGGAATGCGGCATATCCTCACTTCCAAGGCACCCAGGGTAAAATCCAGACTAAGCGGGGCAGCAGAGGTCAGAAAAGAAGACCGAACTTCACTGTCTCGACTACTTCCCTATACGTAACATTTCAAAAATAAAGGAGAACGTGTCATGCCAAGGGTAAAAGGGGGGCCACAGACTCGACAGCGCCGGAAAAAGCGGCTCAAACTGGCGAGTGGCCAATATGGAGGAAAAAGTAAGCTTTTCCGGACTGCCACCGAATCGGTTGATAAAGGGCAAGCGTATGCGTACACCGGACGAAAACAGAGAAAACGGAATTTCCGGCAGCTCTGGGTCACCAGGATCAACGCGGCTGTTCGAGCGCAAGGAGTAACCTATAGTCAGTTCATGAATGCGCTGAAGAACGCCAATGTGTTATTGAACCGAAAAATGCTTTCAGAAATGGCGATTCACGATCCTCAAGGCTTTTCTCACCTTGTGTCTCTTACTAAGAGAGACGGACAACCTGTTCCCGCCTAAGTTTCCGGCTTTCTGATCTCGAATTCAAACCCGGAGGTTGGCATATCGATTTGCCAGGCTTCGAGTACTTCAGGGTGAAACTCTCCGATATATCCTATCGCATACTCTTCACAACGGATACGGCCAACTCGTCCCTCTAAAAATGAGGGATGAGTGACCGGCTCTAGTTCGTAGGGCCACGCCATGTAATACATCAATAAATCCAGATAGCTATGAATTTCTGAAAAATTCGCTCCCGAATTGGCACTGATGGCGGCAATGGACAGTGTCGTACGAGAGCCCACATCGGTGTCCAAGTCCAATTGAGCTGTTTCTCCCACCTCAAAAAGTAGATGGGGGTAAAAGGCACGGGGGGATAGGGCTTCCACCCGAAGCAGGCACGGTAAAATGGAAGGTCTGAGGCAGGCATAGTTTTGGGACATAACGTTGTCCACTTCTACCAGTTGAGCATATTCGGTATCAGTAAGCCGCATTCTGTCCACCAACTCCTGATGGGAAGCCATGATATTGGAAAAAATTTCCTGAAATCCAAATCCGACCAGAAGATCACGCATGCGATCGCTGGTTTGTTCTTCCAGGGAGAGACTTCCAACGGTGAAGGTCTGTGGCATGATGGGAGAAAACGATTCATAGCCTCGGGTAATGGCCACATCTTCAGCGACATCCATCACATGCATGAAATCGTTTCGAAAAGCGGGTAAGGTGACGGATACGGTCTGCCTGGTCGCTTTTACCTGGTATCCATAAGAGGCAAGGGCCTCTTGAATAGCCTCCGAACCGAGTGGCATTCCCAAGGCCTGTTCAATAGCTCCCATGGAAATCCGTTGCGATTGATTCATGTCCAGCGGGGTTTTTATGGTCGTGCCGAATTCAGTTTTGTAGGGATAATTAATATCCAGTGATTCGATGGTTGCCCCACGATCGGCTAAATTGCAGGCAAAAATATTCAAGGCCAACACAATCATACTCAAATCGGTTCCCGTGACTTCCACAAGTAGGTCCGTGTCTCCTAACTGCACTTCACCAAGCTCCCGACTGTTGATAATGGGTGGGAAGGACAACACCTGTCCATCCGAATCCCAAAGAAGCGGCAACCGTTCGCATCCAGCGAGTATTGATCCATATTCCAGACCCTTGGGATGGACGGTCAGGATTTCCTGGGGTGTCATTTTTTCCTCGAATCCCAATGGTGTAAATCGAATCTCATCAGGTTTCACGAGTCCGTACGTGACCGGAAAGGCAATGGCGGAGGCACGATAAAGGCCTATGGATACGGTTTCACGTTTTCGTCCAAAAGCGTCGGCTAATTTCTCCTGAGTTTGAATACACTGGTTGAGGCCGTCCGGCGTCATCGCATATCCCAAGGAAACGCAAGCTGCGACATAGGGTCGAACGGCTTCCATGCCCTGGGCCACTTGAATCCGCCGTTTTGCCCCCCTCTTTTCCGAAAAAAAGGAGTAAGGGGGCATTCCTTTTTTCAGCACCGATCGAACCTGTCTGGCAATTCCTTCCACACACCATAAATCGGGCCGATTAGTATCCTGAAGTTCCACGCGGATTTCACCAGTCTCTTGAGAGACGTCTTTAACCTCCCCTTTCACATAGGGCATCCATTGTTCAATGTCGGATATGGAGGCATCACGACCGACAAGTCGACAGAAATCTTTTTGGAAAATGGAAATGGTTGGCATGGGGCGTAGCTAAAAATGACGGCGCATATTGCGAACCGCTTCTAGATCGGAAGTGAATAAATCGCGAATATCTTGTATCCCAAGGGCTATCATGGCCATTCGATCCAACCCGAGTCCCCATGCAATAACCGGAACCGTCACGCCTAAGGGTATGGTGACTTCAGAGCGGAAAAGGCCGGCGCCTCCCAGTTCCATCCATCCAAGTTTGGGATGACGGACATGCAATTCCACCGAGGGCTCCGTAAACGGGAAATACGCTGGGAAGAATCGAATTTCCTTGGCTTGTGCCATTTCCGTGGCGAACAATTGTAGGAGTCCCAAGAGTGTTCGAAAGTTGATATCAGAGCCAAGCACAATCCCTTCCACCTGAAAAAAGTCTGTGGCATGCGTGGCATCGACATTGTCATAACGAAAACACCGGGCTATAGAAAAAAATTTACCGGGAACCGGGGGATTGCGTGCCAAGGTCCGAGCGGAAACGGCGGTGCCTTGGCTGCGGAGAACTAAGCGCTTCGCTCGCTCAGGGTCATACTCGTATTTCCACCCTTTGGATCCGCTCGTTCCCCCATCCCGGTGGACTTGGCCTACCTGGCTGAGAAATGGCTCCTGAATTTTCTTAGCCATCTTGGGATTCTTGACAAAATACACATCATGGATGGCACGAGCAGGATGGAATTGAGGCATGAAAAGCGCGTCCATATCCCAAAATTCCGTCTCAATGAGTTCGCCACGCATTTCCTGAAACCCCATGCTGGTGAGCTTGTACTTCACGGTATCCAGAAATTCCCGATAGGAATGCCGTCTGCCGACCGCCAGGCGAGGAGGGCGAAGGTTGATGGAGTATTTGCGAAAGGATACGTGACGCCAGGATCCGTCTTTTAAGAGTTCCGGGGTTAATTGAGAAATTTCTTGGGCGGACCCTTCCCGTAAATGAGGCAGGAGATTCCGGCCCTCAGCTGTAAGGACGTAGGTCCGTTCGGTATGATCGTCGATGCGAAAGGGTTCTTGCGTATTGCCGCGTTTGATGGCGTATTGGCGGAGCAATGCCTGGTGATCGGATGAAAACGAATCCAGGGGGCGTGCACCTTCCTGAATCTGATTAAGCAGGCTTCGCAAGTCCCTGGCGGTGTTACTGTCCTTGCTGGTTATTTCCAGCACCCCCCCTGCACCCATCTGAAGGACGCCTTCTTTCTTAAGAATTCCGATCGCCCGGCTTAGCTCGGAGGGTTGGAATTGCCCCATGCCTTGAAGGTC
>BQIW01000077.1 GCA_021604105.1 Nitrospirales bacterium
ACCCGGAGCCTTTGATGAGGAATCTCATCCTGCGCAAATTTGCCCTTGAACATCCTAATTATTCAACACTCCCCGAGTTGATGAGTCGAAGTGCCGGTCAGTCCGCGAAGTTTTTCTATTCCGGTAAGGCGTGTGGTCTTGTTCATTACCTGAGTCGACGTGGCTACTCCACGGGACAGACTGGGATCATGCACATTGGGGAAGATGGGTGAGAAGGAGGATTTCCCGGTGTGAGGTATTTTGGTATATTGACCCTCCATTCAGTACATTTTTATCTCAACAAGGAGGAAGAATCCATGAAGCGATTGGTGAGCGGAATCGTGACGATGATAATTCTCATTGCGGTCACGTTGCTGCTGAGCGGGTCCGGCTTTGCAGAAGAAGGCAGCGTCAAAGCGATGTCTCCATGGAAAGGGGTGGGTTTTGCCTTTCCCGTCGGGCCTGATCAGGTGTATATGGTCGCGGTATACAGCGGCGTGATGTTGGTGGATGACGGCAAAGGCCCGATGCATGCAGCCTCGATCGTCTGTCCCGGCACCGTTGATGCCGATTTGAAAAATGGAACGAAAACGGGTCATGCCAAGTGCGTGATCACTGGTGAACAGGGTCATCGGGTCTTTGGAGAGTTTAATTGCACCGGCGATGTGGAAGGATGCCGGGGAACGTTTAAGATTACCGGCGGTACCGGCAAGTTTACCGGTATTACAGGCGAAGGCGAAATGATTTCCAAGATCCAGGCACGGGAAATTACGATGGTCAGCGGTGTAGAGTCGGCCCAACAACTCGGCGAAGGAGTCGCGGTGTGGCCCAATTTGACCTATCGAATTCCTGACATGAAGTAACCGCGAACCGGATTATTTTCTACATGTGGAGGAATCGATGCGTACGAATTTGATTGTGGGGCTGATGTTTGGACTGGGGTTGCTTTTTCTTGCCCCCCACGTGCACGCGCAGACGTTTGTGTTTCCAGAAAAGGGACAGAGCCCGGAACAGCAGGAGTTGGACGACTTTAAATGTTACAAATGGGCCAAGGAGCAGACCGGTTACGATCCTGAACATCCAAATCTGGCTGCCGCGCCGCCGCCTCCGTCTGGTGGTGGTGGATTGCGTGGGGCAATGGGGGGTGCCGCACTCGGGGCCATTGGGGGCGCCATCGCCGGCAATGCCGGTAAAGGTGCTGCGATCGGCGCTGCGGCCGGCGGCGGGATGGGTTTGATGGGGCAACGGGCTGCTGAGCAGGAGTATCAGCAGGACGTCCAACAGGCCTCCGCCAAAAACCAGCAGACCCGCGCCACCTTTGACCGTGCGCACAACGTTTGTATGGAAGCCAAAGGGTACAAGATCGGGTAGGGCTGTTCGCCCCTAACCGAATAAACAAAGGAGAAGATTCATGAGGGTACAGCAGTCGTGTGTTATTCTGTCATGCGCGGTCATGCTGGCAGGTTGTGTGGGCACTCAGCAGGCCGGGCCACGGGCAGCGGGTTCTCCTGTTGACTATGCGCCTCCTCCGCAGGCGAAGACCTTTGTGTTTCCGGAAAAGGGACAGAGTCCGGAGCAGCAGGAGCAGGACGACTTTACGTGTTACAAGTGGGCCAAAGAGCAAACGGGGTACGACCCCCAACATCCGAACCTGGCTGCCGCGCCTCCCCCACCATCAGGTGGCGGTGCGTTGGCCGGCGCGATGGGGGGCGCCGCGCTCGGAGCAATCGGAGGAGCCATTGCGGGAGATCCAGGGATGGGAGCAGCCATCGGTGCCGCTGCCGGCGGGGGACTGGGTTTAATGGGACAGCGGGCGGCGGAGCAGGAGTACCAACAGGACGTCCAGCAGGCTGGAGAAAAGAATCAGCGCACACGGGAAACGTTTGATCGTGCTCATCGTACCTGCATGGAGGCAAAAGGTTATAAGGTCGGCTAATGCGGAATGTCCCGGACACCCGAAACAACCGACCGGGATTATCCGGCAAAAATATCCATCCTCGGTGCGTCCTCCTTTTTTTTTAGGTGGCCACTTCACCATCTCAACGTGCGCCTTCCCTTTCAGGTGCGTGAAAAAAAACATGATGGTTCCGGCCTATTCTCGAAGAGATGGTAACCGCCTGTTCCCGATCAGTGATGATTAAGGGTGCCAGGAGTATAGCCCGGTTGGCGCTCCACCGTTTCTTTTTCCATCTGTGATCATGTCGAAGGCGGGCGGATAACTGTCATAGTCCAGCACCAAGGGCAACTTCCCCCCGCCTATGGTGCGGTGACATTTCACTCAGGCGTTGAGAATGAGGCACCGTTCGAGCACGCCAAGCAGGCCGGATTATCCGTGAATCGGAACTTGCGTATGCCAATCGTCTAAACCGTGATAGGCTTATGGAGCTTAGAGGACACCGGCGAGGTGGGTCATGTACGAATGGATCAATTTCCCTTGCGCCTCTTCCGTTTCTCTTCGGGGGCTGTTGAAAAAAGCCGCCAGCGGCGTTCTCGCCATTTTTCCGTGCTCACGTACTAGAAGTACGCTCTGCGCGCAAAAATGACTGCGGCCTTGCTGGACGGACCCTTCGGGAAGACTCAGGGCATGCTTTTTTGAACAGCCCCGAGGCCTCTAAAATGCAACGTGCCTGTGGGTTAATATGCCCTTGGAAATTAATATTATTCAACACTCCCCTTCGATCTCCCGCAAAGCAGGGGACCATCAGGTTCCAGCAGATGTGGTAATGAGAGATCCTGCATATCCTGAGGAGGAAGGGCAATGGGTTCGGGCGGATCCAATCCGGTTTGGCTTGGATTTCTATTCATTGAATCGGTTCCTGATGTTTAACAATGCTTGATTGGGAAAATTTTTTTTCATGCCACCGGATAAATGATATGCTGGGTTCGTCAGCACTGTCAGGACTTGTGGATTAACACAAAGGAGGATTTTCATGAGAAATTGGATTGTCGTATTTGGCATATTAGGCCTGGTGGGGATGCAAATTGGATGCAAGCCTTTACCGGGATCCGATTTATTGTCTTCCCAATCGAATGGGGCAAAGACGATAACCTCCAGCTCGCAGTTCGACAAATTAGCTGACAATCCGTCAAGTTATCTGGGGCAGGAAAAGAGGCTTGCAGGAGCCGTGGTGAGTATTGATCAAACGGAGGAGGGATATTTGGTATTAGCAGAATGGCTGCCCTATCCCAAAAAGCAAATCGAGGAAGGTCCCCAAGTCGATCAATCCGATAGGAGCAGACATTTTCTTATCCGTTTTATTGGAAAACGGGAAAAGGAATTTTACACCACTCGGGGGAATTTATTTCTTTTAGAAGGAACAGTTGAAGGAACAAAAAAGGCATTGGTGAATGTCTTCGGTCCTCGAAAAAATCTGCTCTATGTCAATGCGAGGTGTGTCCGTATCTGGGAGACCGGACAAGACGAATCCCGTTCAAGCCAATTAGACAGCCAATATCCTCCCGCGAGAGTGAAAACACTCTGTGCGGATTAAAAGGAAAATTCTCGCGGTTTGTGAATTGTTCCATTGCTCCATGCAAGGAATAGACGAATAGGCGGCATGGGGTCCCTCACAACTAAAACTGAGAGGAAACCCCTTGCCATCTTCGCATCCGGGGCTCAGCATACAGCCCTCCACTGTGACGGGCCGGCGAAACCGACTCTTCTAATCGCTCAAGTAAGGTTGAGGGAAAGGAGGCAGACCATTCATTTTCTGGATTTCGCCCGCATAAGTTGCGTTCCTCGACTCTTGGTTTGGGAGCAAGAGTATGAGAATCCAGGATGAATTCGTGCGATCTGGGTTGGGGGCCTGTTCGCAACCATCCTACGGTGTGCGTCTGGCACCCCCGGATCATCCAACCATAAACCAAAGTAACAACAGCAAAAACGCGCCAGGAAAAGTTCCCCGAGCCAAAAGGTCGATACTTCGCGCCTGGCGATTGTGCCCGTGCGCGGCAAGAAAGCCTGTCGTGATCACCGTGATCAACGCCAGAAGTACCAGGAGTGTGCTCCCGACAGTGAAGTAGTCCAGGTGGGTCATATAGGGAAGACGAGGAAGGAGGCTGGCTAGGACAAAGCGATGCGCAATGAGAGTCAGAATTGAGCTCGTCGCTACCGCGATCCGGACCCCGATGTGCTCTTGTCCGATCCAGAAGGCCGCCCACGACATGATCACCACGACCGCCAGTGGTAACACCACCTGCCAGAGATAATACGTGACATAGCGTTTGGCCTGGAATTGAAAAGCAAATCCTGCGGTGCGTATCTCTTCAATGGGGCTGTAAGGGGCCACGACTGCTTCGAACGACAGAATCTTCCAATCCGCCAATGACAAGGTGTGTGCCATCGATCCGCCGCGAATATTTCTCATAGACTCAGGCTTAAACGTCAATTCGTCGGCCTGATAACCGGCCGCCACAAATTGGATCGTGAAGGTATGACTATCCCTGGGAAAATCAGCCAGCATCAACCGTTGAGATAATTTCCCCGTATAGCGTTGATGGTACATGACCGTTCCATCAGGGTGAACCTGCACAATTTCAGGCAATGAGTGCGGAATAAGCCCTTGTTGGTTGGCAAGCAACAGTCTGGGATTCCACACTTCCGAAAGGGGAATTTGGCGTATCGCCCCTTCGGGATTGGCTAAGCGTGCATCTTTCCAGCGAAGGCGCAGATACACATTGGCGGTGAAGTTTTGGGCCGCATCATCAATGTCATCGATATCGACGACGAACACCATAAAATGTACGGTGGTCGGCCCTTTGAATTCCTCCGGGCGTTTGGCCGTCAGCTCCGCCTGGGCCGTCTCTTCTTGGGCGGCTTTTGCGGCCGCTTTCTGCAATGTCTTTTCAGTGGCCTTTTGAACCGCTTTTTCCATAGCTTTTTGGGCCGCCTTCTCAACGACTTTCTCGACGCTTTTTTCGGTGGCTTTTTCGACCGCTTTTTCGGCCGCTTTCTCGGCGACCTTCTCCATGGTTTTTTCAGTGACCTTTTCGACCGCTTTTCCCTCGGCTTGTGTCGTGGCCTTTTCAATCACACTATCGGCACTGCCTTGAGCGAACACCGCGGACATCTCAAGTAGACAGGGCCAAGCCATGAGGATAAACCCCAGCACTCCTGTTCGAAAAACGAGGGAATACGCAGCCATCAATTCAGACATTCATCATCACCTTTCTGACTTCCGGGTACCACTTCCTTCTGCCGGACGATGCAGTATATTGAAAGGTCCCGACAATATCCATTTTTCCCAACTCAAACAGAACGGGCTATGGCTCCAATTGTAATGAAGGGTTAAAAAAGCGGATTGCCGAGAGGGGGAAGGGGGAAATTCGGTAGCGGTCGGTTAGGCGGGTTTATCCGGGAACAGGATTTGAAACTGGAGTTGCAGCGTCCAATCAGCTGACCGATCCTGTTTTTCCAGAAAATAAAATCCCTGGAGTTTGAGATTAATCGGGCGTTTTTCTCCACGAAACATCACCTTTCCGATTCCGCCTCCAATGGGTACTCTCCAGCGATTCCGCTTTTCCTCCGCCTCCCAGTTCGCGGTGATCGACGGGGTAGACGTCACATACCAACCATTGGGGAAATTATAATTGACAAAAGGCTCAATCAAGAGCAAGTTGACCTTTTGGCGTTGTGTATCCCCTGCAAACGACCAGAAGTTTCCGACGATGGCACCCACCACCCAGGGATCGGGTAGGCTGACGAACGCCAGAGTTGGACCCACACTCCATTTTCCCGAACCCAGGCGATCATCCGTAGCCGTATTTAAAATAAATGTTGGTCCGAAACCACCAATGAGTTTGAACCGTCGCTTGGATTCGTCACGGGCCAGAAAACCCGTATAGGCAATATCTCCTAAACCGGCCAGACTTCCCGTTTTGTCCATTATGGCATTGGCCGGTAAGTAGGGAAGGGGAATGGCCAGCCGATTAAGGAGAGCCCAGTCGCCGAATCTTCTTGTGGTGGAAATCTGGAGATTGAAGGTATTAAAGAGATGATTGTTGGCCCCCGCCCCGAAAAAGGTAGAATTGGTAAATCCCGCTCGCACGAGATCCGATACGGGGTTTTCCACTTCTTTGGCCAGTTGTTTAATATCTTCTGCATGCGCCGGTTGACTCCAGAGGAATCCCAGAATCACTCCCGCAATGAACAAAATTTTGAATAGGTTTTGAGGGGTCAACACTTTTCCTTTTGCGCAACGATACCTCAGCTGAGGTGTCGTAACCGTAATATCAGGGGAAAATATGAAAAGATGAGGCCATTATTTGTCGTGGAGTTTAGCAGGTTTGGTGAGCATTATCTTTCACCAAAGGCCTGACGACGAAGAGAGGAACCGCTCTCTTTCCGGTGGGGTTTTTCACCTTGCGTGTCATAAAAACCGTATACCGGTATCCGTCCGAACCATGCCAAAATGGAACCACCATAAATATTACTAGAACGAAGAAGGAAGAGATCATGGCAGTTGCCACCGGGAAGCGGATGAGAGGTTCCCTTCTTGCACCACATGTTCGCCAGGGCACGGATCCTTCCCCAAATCTATAGTCTCTGTTGGTAGAACCTGTTACACATCCGGGCCGTTGTGTTGATTGATGTCGACTCACTATCGTATTGGATTTCATCAATCGATCAATTCATAATGGCGTATCTGAAATTGTACATGATAGGCTCGCTATCTATGAGGATGGTATTACCGCGACACACAACCAGGTGTCTCTCCTGTCTTGTGCTGATGATATCTCTCCTGTTTCTCATCTTTGCGCCTGAAACAGGCGCGTCTCAAAAGGTGGAGGATGACCGCTTCGACGCGAAGTTCCGACAGGCTTTGAAGCCGTGGACGGGTGATTGGGACGGGATGATCCTCCGCAATCAAATCCGGGTGCTTGTTCCCTTTAGCAAAACCTATTACTTCTTGGACGGCGGGAGACAGCGTGGGCTCACCTACGATCTTATGAAAATATTTGAAAAACAGATTAACGAAGATTTGAAGCGGAAGATCGTGCAGGTTCAGTTCGTCTTCATTCCTGTGAACCGTGATGAGCTCATTCCGGATTTGCTTAAAGGAGTTGGTGATATTGCCGCTGGTGGCCTCACGGTTACATCCGAACGAAAGGCACTCATTGATTTTTCCGAACCGATTCTCACCAATGTTCGCGAGATTATTGTCACCGGGCCTAGTAGCCCCCCTCTTTCCAGCCTCGACGATCTGGCCGGGAAGGCCATCCATGTGCGGAAGTCCAGTAGTTTTTACGAACATCTTGTTCGTTTGAATGCCTCGTTTCGCATTGCAGGGAAACCGGAGCTGACACTCATTCCCGAGGAAGAAAACCTTGAGGACGAAGATCTTCTCGAAATGGTGGACGCAGGTTTATTGCCGATGCTGGTCATGGATAGCCCCAAGGCGGAATTTTGGGCAAAAATTTTTGAGAATATCCGCTTGCATCCGGACATTGCCGTCAATACCGACGGGGAGTTTGCTTGGGCCTTTCGCAAAAATAGTCCAAAGCTGAAAAAGGTCATCAACCGGTTTGTCAGGAAAAATAAGAAGGGCACCTTAATCGGCAATATCGTATTCACCCGGTATTTGAAAAATACCAGGTATGTCAAACATGCTCTGGCCACCCAGGAACGCAAAAAATTTCAAAGCCTCATGCACGTGTTTAAAAAGACCGCAAAGCCATATGGATTTGATTGGGTGCTCGCCATGGCTCTCGGTTACCAGGAGTCTATGTTGGACCAACGGAAGCGAAGTTCTGCAGGGGCCGTCGGTGTGATGCAGCTTCTGCCTAGTACCGCCCGGGATCCACACGTGAATATTCCCAATATTAATAAGCTAGAGCCAAACATTCATGCCGGGGTCAAGTATTTACATTTCCTGCATGACCGGTATTTTACGGACCCGAATATGAGCCTGTTAAATCAATGGCTCTTTGCCATAGCCTCATATAATGCAGGCCCTGCCAGGATCGCGAAACTCCGGGCGCGTGCGCCGTCGATGGGTTTGGATCCGAATCAGTGGTTTAAAAATGTGGAGATTGTGGCCGCGAAACGGATTGGTCGCGAGACCGTGCAATACGTGAGCAATATCTACAAATACTTTATTGCGTATCGCCTGATTCTGGAAAAAGAGGAACTGAAATCAACGGTACAACATTCAACTCCGTAAAAGACACCGGTCACAAGAGGTTCTTCAGACATTGAACCTGCCGAGGTTTTCTTGGTAGGCCCGGACAAATTGTTCCACCTGTTCGTTGAATGTCCTCGCCGGTTGTTTGTGCATCACCCGGCCCTCCAGGGGTTGTGGTGAGGGACCCATCATTGGTGAAATGGGGACCGTTGTCCTGCGATACGCGTTACTCATACTCAACAGAATATCCCCGATAATTTCTTGCTTTGCTCTTAAGGGGGCGATACCTCGCTCTTTGTCGAATCTTATTCCGTGGGTTGGACGCAACTGTATTCGCCCCGCCATTGGCACAGGCGATAGCGGAGGGTATTGGCCCAGTATTGAAATGATTCTTCGACGTCATCCCATTCTGAGGTGACTCCTGACAAGGATTTTGCCCCGCCCCGACGATCGACAGCAGCGGCCAAAAGCGTCCCAAGCTCTGCATCGGTCATTTTGGCTTCTACGCTGGCGCTACCCACAAACGTTCCGGTTCCTGTTGCGAGAGATTTCGTGCCGGAAAAGACATATCCTGTCGGAAGGACGCTCGAAATGGTATCCAATACTGTCTGTGAGGCTTCAGCTTCCGTCAGTGCCACACTAAGACGCATGACATGAGGTCCTGCCTCACGAACTATCCGGTAATCCGGCAATAACGCGTTGCGTAATTTGCCCAGGAGGAGGGAGGTCAACCGAATGCGGTCTTCTTGGGGGATATTTCGAAGAGATGATCCCTCTCCTATCCAGATTTGAACTGGGTCAATCATTACCTTGGTATATTGTTTCCAATCAGCCACTGGGTTGACATATCGCAAAAGGGCTTCACTGTCTCCCGCGCCTTTTTGCAGTATCGAATAATCATCAAGGAATCCGGATCTTTCGACCGTGTTGGCCTGTTGAGTAGTCGCACAAGCCGCCATAGTGAAAAGAACAAGAACCGGTAAGAATTGCTTCGCCATAGTCATGAATGGTTTCCTTTCCTTCGACAAATGTTTAGAGAATTCGGGAAATGGCAGAATAGGAATTTTTCTTTTTCTTTGTCCTCCTCGTCGCTCAAGTGGCAGGGTGGATTGGAGAAAGGAAGGGATGCGGGGATAATGCCCCTGCGTAGGGCCCCTTTTCTATAACATGCGGTGTGGCTAAATGACGATTCAATCAGAGTGACGATTCCAGGCCTGCGGATGAATGAATACCCACGGATCCCACGATGCTTTCTGGATTGAGTTTTGCCCCCTGGGTATAGGAGAAGAGGACGCCATGGATCCGGACTGAAGATTATAGAGTTTTTTCCTCGGAAACGGGCAAAGGCCTTGGATGAGTATGCACATCATGGCTATCTTTGGGTTATGGCTCGAATTGGATTGAAGGGATGCGATGGGAATGAACCTATAGAATACGTCGTCGAACGTTAGGTCGTATATCACGTGGTGGGCGGAGGGAACTTGGCGAACATATCTGTGGTTGCTTTATGAATCTGGTCCTCAACTTTTTCAGGGTCGGCATGAACCGTGTCTCGTGCGGTGCCTCGCCAAAGCAATAATTTCTTCTTCACATCGAAAATGTCCACGACGAGGGTGCCTTTGACGACCGTGACCGGCGTGGCTGTTCCGGTTGCAAGACCCGCTCCCCACAATCCAAATCCTCCACCGTAACGTCCGTAGGTCGATCCCCAGGCGGGACCATAGCCGTATCCCATTGACGATGTGGTATAACTCACCTCCTCCGTCGTAGCTGCGTGATAGGAAACAACCATGTCCGAATTGGTGTCCACCTTCAGGAATCCTTTTCCAAGCAGTTGTTCATCGATAGCGGTGATGATTCGGCGATCCATCAGTGGATTGTTGGCCGGTGTTCCTTCTTTCCACGCATAGGTCCGGTACGTCGTGAAGTCCGCCTGTTTATCGTAATCGATATTTACTGTGGATAGGCAGCCCGTCATCCCCAGAAGAAGGAGAATGCTGACCAACTCCTTGACCTTCAATATGTGTATGGCCGGCATGCCCGTTTTCATTTGTTGGACCGATCCCTATATCTATCCCCGGCGGATCCAGCGTTCCCGGATGCCTCTCCCAGACCCCTGAACGTGGGAGTGTTGAATAATAATAATTTCCAAGGGCATATTAACCCACAGGCACGTTGCATATTAGAGGCCTCGGGGCGGTTCAAAAAAGCATGCCCTGAGTCTTCCCGAAGGGTCCGTCCAGCAAGGCCGCAGTCATTTTTGCGCGCAGAGCGTACTTCTAGTACGTGAGCACGGAAAAATGGCGAGAACGCCGCTGGCGGCTTTTTCCAACAGCCCCAACGTGGAAGATCAGGAAAAACGAAGGCGGATGTTGCCACACATGCGTCTGTCGGTTCAAGCAACTCTTTCCTGCCAGTGGCACGACACTTCACCTGATTCCTTTAATAAAATTTTTACTTCTCCGACTCTGTGCCTTGCTTCTACCCTACAAAGCCGTAGCTGAAACCGGTGAACCCGGGGGTGGATATTCCAGTGTCCCATGGAGCTCGGCAATCTTGTCCGCCGGGAAATTCGGAAGATACAGGGCTTGCTGTTCCCGCCACTCCTTGACTTGAGCTTCGGCGGCATCCCTCAAGTGAGTATCCGGGGCCTGTCCCCTTTCCATATGAAGGGTTTGTGAAGGCAGTGCGAAACATGTACCCGCATTCTGCACAATGTCCATGATGCGCAGGTTCAGATCCTCAGCCACCTCAAGAAAAACGCCGTAATCCGTGACGTCGATATAGGCAAAGATTTCAAGATTAAAAGAAAATGGGCCAAACTCCTGGAATCGGATTCTGGCCGGATCGGGAAGGACTTTGGGGTGGGCATACAAAAGTTTTCGGATTTCAACGAGAATGAACCGTATTTGATCTGGAGTGGTTTCATGGCGCAAACGAATCTGGGGGTGATACCACATCATTTTTCGCTTCGAATAGTTTTCCAGTTGCGCTTGTGCGAAGTCGATGTTTGGGACTGAAATAATCGTATTATCGAGGGTTCGAACTTTCGTCGCTCGCAATCCGATTTCTTCAACGGTGCCGATGTTATCGCCGAACCGACAAAAGTCTCCGACGGCCACCGGCTGGGATGCGTACAACGTGATGGCCGAAATCAGGTTTTCAATGGGCCTTTGTAGGGCCAAGGCCACCGCCACCCCTCCGATGCCGAGTCCCGCTAGAATAGTGGTGACTTCAAATCCCAGATTTTCGAGCCAGATTAAAAGGGCGATAATGACAATAAGCGTTTTAAGACCGGTTCCCAATGGGGAAAGAATCACCACGGCAGAACTTTTGCCCTTCCGTTCGAATCGTTGGGTTAACCGGACCAGCATAAAATCCACGATACAAAAAAGCGTCCAGATGAGCGCAATCGTCATGATCGTTCGTGCTTGAAGAACTGCTCGAAACCAAATGGGAGGATTAATGTATTCAATCAAAATTCTTGCTAACAGGAGAAACAAGAGAAAACGTCCCGGACCTTTCACCAGGCGTGACAATTGATCGCGGGAGGCGGATGGCCGAGAGCGCACAAAAAAATGAATCAAAGAAGTGACAGCATACGCTGCCCCATAAGCCACGATGGCGATGGATACGAGGCCGACCCACAGCCAGATTTCTATTCCCAACACCTTAATATCGAAAAAGGCGTCTGGAAAAATATTCTCGAGGTACCCGTATCCGAATTCTTGGTACAATCCGGGTATTTGAGCGACGGTTTCATTGGAAAATTTCCAGATGAAGACTCCGTCTTCACGGGGCACCCGCTGGAGAAGAATATCGATGGTTTGTCCTTCCACCTCGATTTGCCCTACCGAATCTCGATACGAGGGTAAGCCGTCTTCCTGCTGGCCGGTCGCCTCGTTGCTCAAATAGGTAGGATCGATCCAAAGAGCGCGATTCAGTACGATGATGAATTGCCTGGCCAGATATGGCTGCTGGATTTCGGCAATCCGTCCCGGCAGGTAACGAAAATCCAGGTATTCCGCCGCGCGTTCATACTGTCGTTCTTTACCGGCGGTTAGAAAGCCTTCCACGGAACTCCGTGGAGTCCCACGACCGAATGGGTCCTCCGGAATCGGGAGTTTTGACGTTTTCGTATCCTTGTTCTGGGATTGTTCGAATTTCTCATCTGTCGAGGGTTCCTTCCCCGCCACAATTTCCTTCAAGGTGGGCTGTCCGAGAGCAATGCCTTCCCCCATGAACCCGCTCGAAGACAGACCGATCACCAATGCCAACACCTGACACATAAAAATCGTCGCTCGGTGATAGTGCGTTCTCAAGTTCATACGTATTCCTCCTTTTGCTCTTCGTGTGTTTTCAGGTTATGGAGCGGGTCCAGGGTAAAAAGTGCTGAATTGTGGCTTGGTGATTCCTGACATTCAATACTTGTTCATGAATAGAACCGTTTTTTTTGGTGATTGCGTATAGTAAGGCCCTTGTACATTTTTTTTGACACTATCCTTAGAGAAAATTTTCATTGATTTTTCCCACTGCATCTCGAGTGGGTCTTGCTTTGTTTCAGCTAGTGGGTATGCCGTGCTCCTCCCTCATTGTATTGTGAGGCAGTCGATGCAGAACCAAATTGTTGAAGCCGCGTTGGGCTTGGCTACTCCGTAGTTTGATCAAGCGGTCTCTTTCGTCCTGGAACGGAAGACGTTGGGATTCAAAGTCATTTTGTCACGGGCAGCCGTTTTGTCTATCCCGGCATGGATGACACCCATTCCGTCCATGCTATCCAGTCCATACGGTGCCGGCACCTGAACGTTTTTGGGTCTGTTGAAAAAAGCCGCCAGCGGCGTTCTCGCCATTTTTCCGTGCTCACGTACTCAGCGTACACTCCGCGCGTACAAACGGCTGCGGCCTTGCTGGACGGACCCTTCGGGAAGACTCAGGGCATGCTTTTTTGAACCGACCCGGCGCCTTTGACGAGTAATCTCATCCTGCGCAAATTTGCCCTTGAACATCCTTATTATTCAACACTCCCTTTTTCACCCCGAGCGCTATCTGGAAGTTCATGGACCTTGTCTCCGGTTTGTAGGAGGAAAGTTTTAGGAAGAAAAACCCACATTTTAGTGTAATGGGTCAAAAATTGACTAAACGTCATTTATCGTGCTATACAAGACAATGGCTACATCAGAAAGAAAAAAACGAGAGTATGCACAGCGGGAAACGCTGATCATCGACACCGCCAGACATCTCTTGTTGGAAGTTGGCTATATCGAACTCAATATGGATCGGATTGCGGAAATTACTGAATATTCAAAGGGAACTATTTATCAGCATTTTTCCTGTAAAGAAGAAATTTTGGTAGCGATGCTCATCCAATCCGCGCAAAAATGCGGCACATTTCTCCTAAGGGGTTCTCAGTTTCAGGGCACTCCCCGGGAACGAGTGGCTGCGATGGCTTTGGGATACGATTTATTTATTCAGCTGAATCCTGATCATTTTAAATCAAAATTATTGCTCCAGAATGAATCCATTAGGGCAAAGGCCTCTCCGGTACTTCAAAAAAACCTGGAAAAGTCCGAGCAGGATAATATCGGGATTGTCTCCGGAGTTCTACGGGACGCGGTCACGGAAGGCCACGTGCAACTTCGGAAGGGGGTGACCATTGAGGAGGTCACCTTTGGCTTGTGGACCGGTGCCTATGGGGCCTTTGTGCTGATGTTCTCCGAAGTGAACTTGGAAGCCCTAGGAATTTCAGATCCGAGAAAGGCGGTGTGGGAAAACATCCATGCCTTATTGGATGGGTTCGGCTGGCATCCGTTTTTTCACGAGCTGGATTGGGAAGAAACAAGGAACCGCATCCTGAAGGAAATTTTTCCACAAGAGGTTCATCAAGCAGCCATCGCCTAATCGGGACTATTTTTTTGGAATATAATGACTAAAAGTCAAAAATTGACTCATGAACAAATTAGGATCGAAACGATGACTCCAAATTCTCAAACCAAATTTTGTAATGCCCTCACAGAGACCCAACTTATATCCATCGAAAAAGGCCGTGTTTGGTTAAGTGAAGACACATCTCCATTTTCCAGAAAATTGTATGACCGCCTCTTGGAGGAACATCCGGTCCTTAGGAAGCCTCTGCTGACCACAGGATTTCAGGAATTTCAAATGGCCTTTCTAAAAGGTTTTGCTGCAATTGTTTCCGCCTACCGGACAGGCCGGGATTTTCGGGCGGAATTGGAGAAGTATTGGATTAGCCCAATTGTGGTGTTTACCCCACCCATGGAAGGAAGGCGGTTTGACAGATTGGCAGAGACCTTTTTGAGAACCGTGGCGGAGTGTGTGGAAGATGCCTGGTCACCGGCCGTGGAGGAGGCTTGGAGGGTGGCAATCAGGGAAATGAAACGCGAACTGGTAGCCGACGGTGATTGAAAAGCCTCTAACCCAGACACCTAAGGCCCGGCTCTTACGTTTTGTCTTTTGACAGAGTGATCTCCTTGGAAGAAACGATGGGGAAGGGGTAAAATAAAGAAAGGAGTGACATTATGATGTACACAGCAGCCGGAACTGATGTTTCAAAATCAATCCTCCTGTCTCTACCTCTCGTGTTGATGTGGTGGTCGTGTATAGAAATCCCTTCGAATGCAGAAGCGATGTTGGTCGCCGAGAATGTTGTGAAGGAAAGGGAATTCGGTCCCGTTCCTGATTTCACGGAAAAGAGCACAGCCAGATTCCGTGCTCCCCGGAAATGGGAAAAAAGATTGTTCGACGTCCCGCTTCTTGAGCAGACGCCTCGCAAGCATAACCTTGAGTGGAAGCATGGTCCAAATTTTTCTCTCAAAAATCCGGGGATGTTACCGGGAATTGAATTGGGTTTCGAAATGCACAGCTTCCAGGCTTTGGAAACGGTCATCCCCGAAGGAAGCCTACCGGAAGATTTGCACGTGAATCGTGACCGGCTGCCGCTGCTTACTCCCCCCTCCATCAATGGTCCTGACTATAACGGAGGATTTCTCCGGTTCACCTGGTAAAACCCGAAATACATTTAGACTCCTGGGCCGTCACGACAGACACATCCACTTTTCCGCTATCGTCGAATGGGATGGTGAAGTCGCCGGGGGATTCAGCGAAGGCTGTGCCTTTGAGGTGATACCGCAATTTGGCGGCCGTAGCATTCATTCCTTGAACCTGACGAAGGAAGCTGCCGAGGCCGGTAATCACTTCACCCGTGACCACCTCGGATCCCAAACGCGGAACGATCACTTTTGCTGGTGACGTGCCGTTGCCGAATTCCTTGTCGTTCAGCTCGATTTCAAAACGAATCCCGTTGAGACCCAGATCGAAATTATTGGGGTTCTGGATCCGGAGTTGCACCTCAAAACGCTGTTCAAAGATGGTGACATCTTTCGGAGTAATGCCGGCAATAGAGATCTCTGGTGTCTCAAAATTCCGAGGGAGAGTCGAGCAGGCCGACATAAGCCCGATAACGAGTACGATAGTTCCAGAAATTCGCAATCTTCTGCTGAACACAATCGGCATAGATTTTTTCCCTTCATGGGTCTGTTGAAAAAAGCCGCCAGCGGCGTTCCCTGCCTTCGCCGGAGCGGCTTCGCGCAGGCAGGTCGCCATTTTCCCGTGCTCACGGACGAAGCGTACGCTCCGCGCGTACAAACGGCTGCGGCCTTGCTGGACAGACCCTTCGGGAAGACTCAGGGCATGCTTTTTTGAACCGCCCCGGAGCCTTGATGAGTAATCTAATCTTGGGCAAATTTTCTCTTGAACATATTTTTATTCAATACTCCCTTCATGGTGAAGTGCGGTTACGCCGCACCAGCAAAGAATCTCCTGTCTACTTCTGTCCAGCCCACAAACGGCCAATACCTCTCTAGGGCACGACCGCTTGTCATTTGCTATAGCGTACTCCATTTGGTAAAAACCGTTTCTGCGAGTGGTGGTCTAATTGAACGGGGGAAGCCAAAGGTGTTTCGGAAGCAAGATTCCAAGCAAAGGGGGCGTGCGTTCGTGCCCCGCGCAACCCGGTGGCGGGGTCTCGCCGGTTCGATACTGGTCGTTTTGTTTGCGGCCGTGGTGGGCAACGTGCAGCCGGCAAAAGCTCAAGGGGCGGACACCTCACCAACGGGTATGGTGGCATTCTTTCCGCAGACCGAATGCCCTGCGGGGTGGGAAGTGGCAGATTATCTGCAGGGCAGGCTCGCTATCGGCATCGTCGACACGGATGAATGGACACTCGGAACGCAGGTAGGCACGGCACTCAAGAATGTCACCGCACCGTCCCACGACCACGAGTTTGATGTCACCCTGACATTAAGCGAAAAGAAGCTTAAGGTCGGTGACTGCGGCGGGGATACCTCCGGCGCTGCAAAAAAAGGTGACTATCCCGTTAACGGTCCGACAGAGAGCGGCGGAAGCGCCGACTTGCCGTTATATCAGATCCTCGCGTGCGAGAAGCAGGATAGCGGGGTGCCGCCGCCGACGGATGGCTATGGTACCTCGGCGCTTGCCTTCTTCAATCTCTCGTCCTGCCCGACCAACTGGACGGGGGCGACCGCATTGTCCTCGGATTCGACCACGTACAGTAATGTGAACGGTTTTTTCGTCCTGCCGTTCGAGAACCCCTCCGATGGGACCGTCGGCAGTGCGGTCGGCAAACCTTACACTGATGGCGAGCAGCGCAAGCATACGCATACCCTTAATTCGAGCATCACACTCGGCGAGGTCAAGTACGAAGGGTTTGCCGGCAGTTGTGGGAAACTAACCAGCGACGGCACGCACAGTTTCAGTGGCACAACGGATGCTGCGTTCGACAACGTCCCGTACACGCAGCTTCTGATGTGCGAACGCTATCCGAACATGAGCGCGACCAACCCCCCAACCGGCGTGCCGACCAATATTGTGCTCTTCTACGCCGTGGAGGAATGCGCCCTGGGCTGGAAAGCGAGTGCCACGGGAAGCGGGCGCTTCTTTGTCGGCCTACCGGAAAATGGCACCGAAAATGAGGCCTTCGGCAGTGGTAACCCCATGGTGACGCCGGGCGAGGGCATCCTCCACGACCACGCGATCAGTGGTTCGGTCACGATCTCCAATCAGAAGGTTGCTTTAGCAAAGGGAACCGATTCTGATCCCTACGGCCAAAAGGGCACTTATAGCTACGGCGGCAACACCGATGCGAGTGACTTCTCCCTGCCATATGTGGTCGCGGCCGACTGTCAGCCATGCAGCATCAATGATACCAATCCGCAATGCCAACAGGCAGCGCCGTCCGAAAAGGAAAGCGTCGAAGCCGACGCAAAAGGGATGTGAGACCGGCTTCGCCGGCATGACAAATTGAACGAAGCCGACGAAGCATTGCAGCGAAATGCGCTGGCAATGACGGTTGTTCAACAGCCTGTCAGAGCCATGATGGGGTGAGGGAACGGACATGGTCGCCACCATTCAGAACATCACCGTCGGCGTAAACCTTATCGACGACTACCTGTTAACGCAGGAAGCGCCTGTGGCCAGCCAACTGACGCGGCAGCTTTTCACGGTCGTGCAACATCCCGTCGGCACGGCGGACAACGCCTGCGAACTCTTGACCATCAATGGAGACGGCGACCCGGTGCACTTCTACCCCGACGCGTCGTCCCAGTCAGGCTGGTCGACGACAACCATTTCCGTTACCCAACCGACCAACACCGGCACATGCGACCGCATCCTGGGTTTTTATCACAAAAACGTACTCAATGCCTTGTTCTACTATCCATTGACGGGCGGGTCGGGCAGCGCGGTGGTGTGGATGCAGTCTTCACAGCCGGGAACATGGACCACTGCACTCCTTTCTCCGACGGCAGAGGACTGGATCGGCTTTACCTATCAGACCGACCAGTACGTCGACCCCGACGGCAACGCCTATCTCTATGGGATCACCGGCAACGTCAGTCCCCATGCATTTTTCATCATAACCTACGCCACTGATCCACAGACGGGCCAACTGGCTTGGATTCCTATCGCCGAGTTTTTTCCGAGCCAGTTCTCGCCCGAGATCACCAGTCCGGACACCGCCGCCTTTCTGATGACCGAAGGCGCCGGTGGCGCGGGCACCGTGACCGTTCTTTGGGTGGATGACGATAACATTTCCCATCAGGACGCCACCCTCACCTGGACACAGAATTCATCTCAGTTTCAGTGGATAGGGGAATCCGCCACGTTCAATCCCAATGTCGGCACGTTGACCGCCAATAATCTCTACAGCATTCCCGGCGATCTCGGCAGCGGCCATCTTCTGATTCTCGACAACAACAGCAAACTGTATCTGGTCTCGGACTTCTATTCATCCAATACGACCATCACGGCGCTGACGGGAGACACAACCGAAGGCCAACCCGGAAGTGCCACCGCTGTCGGCATCGGCGTCGACGCCAGCAATATCGTCACGATGTTCATCGTCGAGGGTGGCAGCAGCAATCTGTGGTACCTGGAGCAGACCGACAGTTCGTCTCTCAACTTCGGCGCCTGGTCGAATTTGGGCGGGACCCTCTACGCCGTCAACTGTCCGCCGTACATGCGCGCCGGGCCGGAGCTGTTCAGCGCCGGGATCGGCACAGGTACGCCAGCCGCCTATCACACCGATCAGAACCTTTCCGATGCCGGCGATGGAACCTACATCTGGTCGACCAGAAAAATCTCGGGGCCGCCCTCGTCGTCCGACACTACGCCGACCGATACCGCGACCTACTCGATGGAGCTGCAGGCCTTCGACTCCGGGCAGAATCCGGTCGCCAATAGCACGGTGACGGTAACGGCGGATCAGGCCGTCACCGTGATCTGGAATGCGATTGCCTCCCACATCAGCCCCAACACGCCGCTCCAGGTGGGCTTGGACGCCAATGGCCAGGCTACCGTGCTATACGAGGCCGTGGGCCTGACCCCGCCTGTAATCACCTTCACCGCCTATGATACAAGCGAGGCCGCGAGTGCTTCGCGATGGTGCCGCGGCGACGTCGTCCAATACATCCAGTCTTTGGACGATTCGCCGCCACCAACGCCGGACGATTCAGTGGCACCGCAGTTAAGTACTGTTACTGGGTCCGAATTGATCAGCAACAACCTGACCGGAGGGGATTACTCGCAATCGGGACCGGCCGATTCAGCGGCTCAGGCGATCAATTCAACCGGCGGATATATGATACAGAACGCCAATGACCAGAATGGGCAAGGCACTATCGACGTCGGCCGCATCAAGGTCCCTCACTGGCAGATCGACTTTACCCATCCCGACGGCCCGCGCTTTCGTGTGCTCAGTGATAAGGAAGCCGCAGACCTTCTTGCCAGCCTGCGCAAGCCGGGCGAGGCGCCCGGCGGTATCGGCAAAGCGTTCGGCGACGTAGCACACTTTTTCAAGCACGAGATCGACCAACTTGAAAAATTCACCGCGACCCTCCAGAACGATGTCCTCACCATCGTTTTTAATGATTTGGCACCCTTTGTCATCTCCACGATCAAGCAGGCAGGAGCGGCTTGCCAGACTATCTTCGCCAAGATTAGAGACCTGGCCGACGAGATCTACACGGCGATGCAGGACGTGATTGCTTGGCTGAAGATGATGTTTGACTGGGGCAATATCTTGAACACGCACACGGCAATAAAGTCCACGGTCACTCAGACATTGACCAACATGCAGAACAGTATCGCCGGCGCCGAACAAGACTTCCCAAATTATTTCTCGTCACTCAATACCGAGATCACCAAGGTCTTTACCGATCTTGAGCAGTATTTTGACAACTCCACATCGTTCAATGCCATGGCCAATAATGCCCAGACGCAAGCCGCGGCGCTTTCCGGTTCCAGCGGCAACGTCCTGGCCGCCACAACCATTCTCAACACAGAGCGGGAGTACGCGTCGAAGTGTAAGTATATCTATAGCCGGTCGAAGTCTTATTTCGGCGACATCGCCCCGGCTGCGCTGGCGGGGCTGCCGCCGCGCCTGGGGGACAGTGATCCGACGCAATCAATTCTTCAAGCGGTGCAGACTTACATTCTCGACCCGAAGGACTCCCAGGGTAACTCGTACTTCACGCAATACTCCGACACATTCAATCATACAATCATGAACGCCGTCTCCAATCCAAGTGAGTTTTTTGATCTCATTATATTGACTTTCCTGGAAGCGGCGAAGGATCTCACTCTTTTCATCGTCGGTGCGATGGAACAAGTCTTGGAAGCGATTATCAAATTATTGGGGCAGGCGCTATCGGCATTCGAGGGCATGATCAATACCAAAATTGATATTCCCATCATTTCGTGGCTGTGGAAGACCTGGATTAGTCCCGGCGACGACCTGACGCTCCTCGACCTGTCCTGTCTGATCGCCGCCGTCCCGGCTACGATCCTGTACAAGCTCTTATACGGCGATAATAACCCGCCGTTCAACAGCGCCACGCTTAGTGAACTCACCAACGGGGGGCTTGTATGGCCGACGATGCCCGGCTTCATCAACACGGAGATTGCCGCGCCCCACCAGTTGGTCCGCACGCAGGCATCAAACGATTATATCGTGCCGCTGCAGGTCGTCGCCGGCCTCTCCCTTTTCTTTACTGGAATCGTGACGGTCGCCGCAGATAGCAAAGCCGCCAGCGGGGAGGCCGATGACACTGCCAAGACTCTGTCAATCATCTCAGTCGTGCTGGCGGCCCTTCAGGCGGGGGCCGGCGCGCCGTACGATGTTTTCGCCGAGTCGCCAGCGGATCGCACCAACGCCGATAATTGGGCCATCAGCACTTGGATCGCGTCATTGGCCCAGTTGTCTTGTGATACGTGTTTCGTCGCCCTTGGCGCGACAAATACACTGACCGAGTTTGTCCAAACTGTCGGTCCGACGGCAGACACGGCGTTGGGAATTTGTGAGGAAGCGTGCGGCGTCGTCGCCTGTATTTACCAGAGCGACTCGGGGTCCTACTCGGGGTGGGATTGCACGTTGGATATCGTTTCTCCCATCAGCGAAAGCCTCCGGTTCATGCTCGACAGTGGTGAGGAGGCCGCGACATTCCTGATGGTGGCTGACGCGGTCCTCTACCTGGGCACGATGGCGGTCTCCATCCCCGCCGCCGACAGTGATTGAGCCGGGCAAGTTGGCGCGTTGCCATTAACCGGTCCCGGACTACCAGGGCCTCCTTTACCTGAGGCCACAAAGCAGCTGTTCCGGGTAAAAGACTGGTAATCTATTCCTCATTTGTTTCAATGGTCTGACCTTCCCCTCGTAGTTTTCCACCATGACCGTCTCCAGGAAAGACTGAATGGACAGGACACAATACACCTTACTAGGCGGGTAGGAGGCAAAAATCGAAACAGTCGTGATGCTCTACCCCAAGGCCCCAAGGCCTTCTGGATTGGGAAAAGGTTTAACCGCGCTGATTTTTGTAGATGTATGTCCAGGGTCGTGCCATTGGGTCATTTTGCATGTTGGGACATGTACGCACTAGAAACCTTGGAGATGCAGCAAGGCACAATTCATTGCTATACAATAGATCTGATTTTTAGACTGCTCACTGAGCAGTCCGGTTTTTTAGAAGATACCTTGCGATTATCCCAAGTCATTGTTTCGGGAAACTCAAATAGAACAGAATATCCTCTTTGCGGGATGAGTGTATGGTGTTGTCTCGGTCACGTTTTCAAGTATGCCGTTCAATGAGCCAGAAGGACTTTCGAAGCCTGCCGCAGTATCTTTCGGGAAAAAATCCGATAATGCAAGATGACACCCGGATTGTCCATTGTCGTTTCCCAGGTATATCAATCTTCCGGAATCTTCTGCTTAGTTCGCGAATCTCATGCCTCTTGTGTGTTAGGTTTTGCCAAGAGCAAAAGTAAAGTGCACCTCAATCCTGACACATGCTCATAAAGGAATTTTCCTGCGACAGATAATAAGGTACGTCGGTCTTTCTCTGGGAGCATTCCTGATTGTTGGAATGGGGGGCTGGGGCACCTTCGCGTTATATTTTGACGGGCCGGAGCCTGACACGCTTCGGATGCTTCTGGCTTCAGGCTTTGCCGTAGCCAGCCTGGTGGCGTTGGTGGGCTATAGCATCGGTCGATTTCGATGGATAGCCATGGGGTCCTATCTCAGTCTGTTTTTTGTGCTCGTTGTGTGGTGGACCTCAATCGAGCCGTCCAATCACCGCGAATGGCAACCGGAAGTGGCAGTGCTTCCCTATGCTACCTTCGACGGAAATATGATCACCGTCCACAACATACGAAACTTTGACTACCGTACCGAAACCGACTTTAGGCCCGCCTATTATGATCGCACGTATGATCTTAATGAACTGGATTCCGCGGATCTGGTGGCTGCCTATTGGATGGGACCGATGATCGCGCATATTTTCCTCACGTTCGGATTCGGTGATGACCACCTGGCGATTTCCATCGAAGCCAGAAAGGAAGCCACGGAAGGCTATTCGT
>BQIW01000078.1 GCA_021604105.1 Nitrospirales bacterium
AAAAAAACTTTTCATCAAAGCCGCCAATTTCAGCCCAGATTGAACGCCGGCAACAAAGAAAAGCACCGGACACCCATGCCACAGGCTCCGCTTCATGAGGGATGCAAAATTTTGTCGAACACCGGGCTATCCCCCGACGAAAGAGTCCTCGAGGCCCCACACGCTGAGCCACCCATGCCAACGGTTTATCCAGCACAAGGCCAGCCAAAGAAGGCGTATCCCCCATTGATTGCAAAGGCCGGCCGGCTGGATCAACAAGACGACCCCCGACAATTCCTACTCGAGGATGCTTCTCATAAAATTGAATAAGGGTTCTAATGGCCTTTTCGGTCGCGATGGTGTCCGGGTTCAAAAATAAGGCAAAGGATCCATTCGTAGCAGCCAACCCGATATTACACGCCCGCCCAAAACCAATATTTTCGTGAAGGCCAATAAGGTTGACCTGTGGAAATTCGTTCTGCAATTTGCCTGCAGTACCATCCTTCGAATCATTATCCACAACCACGAGTTCAACATCAGATATGTTCAGAAGGGGCCCCAGACAGGCACCGATGCAGGAGCTGGAATTATACGTCACAATGATGATGGAACAGAGCTTCCGCGTATGCAGCATCCCCTCCATTGATTCAGAATTCGTCATTGTTTCCTACTAAGTCACAACCAACGCCAATTTCCAGAAAACGGCCTGACACTCATCTCATCCGGTTAGTGAAATTTACCGGCTAGAGACATAAATAACACTTTTCATTTCTTGGAGAAAATTCCCTTCACATCTCGCCCACCCGGCGCCCTGGCGGTCGATAAAGTGGGAACCTGAAGTGAACGTCCAAATACTCGGCATAAAACCATTTTCGCGGACAAGAGGGTGCAACCATCTATGGATATCCCATTGGCATGGGCTCCACGACTGAGGAAAACCGGTATGCCTACGCAAATATCATCCTGAGTTACCACGATAATTGTTCGGAAGATTGCAGAACCCACATCTCTCCCCAAAGCTTCAAAGATGAGCAATGACCCTCAATCGAATAGTGATCGCTCCACCAAACTCAGGCTCAGCTTTTCCATACTTAATTCATTTCCTAAATCATTTAGGTGCCTATCATCCGGTGAAACGACAATTTCGTTACCACCTGGCAAATCAAAAACAACTAAATCTTCAGAAGAGATGACATCTTTCAACAGGCTAGTATAGTCCAAGGAAACTCTAAATATATTCCCGTGCGAATCCGTCACACACTTAACCATTTGCTTTCCTCGCTTATCAAAATCCTCTCGCACAGGATAGAACGCAAGAAATTTTGAATGATGTTTTTCTACTTCCATTTTCACCTGCCACAATAAACTTTCAGTAATTGCCACCAGATATTCATCTCGCCTGGACGGATTAATCATAAAAGGAGAAAAGTGGCTTCTGCTGTGCAGAAAATCTTCTCCGGACCTTAGGGTGTAACCAATTTCATTATTGAGATCAAATATCGTATTAAAAAACTCGACTTGATTAATAACTGTCAGCCCCTCACATACATAATCATTTTCGGGTTTGTGGGTTTTATGGAACGACGGCATTTCCTGAAGCCAACGACGAAGAATACGTTGTTCCAATGTTTCTTTCTGTAAATTCGCCATCACCGTCTCGAATAATTGGGCAAGGGCACTATTATGCAAGTAAGATCCTGATAGAAAAAAAGGGCCATAGAGTTCACCATCTGTCAGCCAAAAGGTTGGCTTCAAGGGTCCGGCCTGCGAAGTCGCACTTCTATCTGGAAACGCATTTTCCCAAAAGTCATTTCCTGGGGTTGCCCACAATAGAACCAAGTCGGCCCGATAAACCCTAAAGTATTCCTGAATGGCCAAAAGTTGTTGGTCCTGTCCCCATCCTGAAGAGGCAAGAGAAAACACTTTGACGGGGTGATGCAACTGACTAGTCAGCGATTTCTGAAGAAACTGTTCAGGCATATGTTCCGGGCGACCTGCATACGCTTCAACCTGACTGTCACCCACAAGCAACACCACATAGTCATCGGCATCATAATGAATGCTTTGCCCGCGATATCCAAATTGATTGGTTGTCAAATCCTCATATTTTGATAATTTCCTACCTGCCGAATCCTCCCATCCCCAACCTGATTTAAGCTTAGCTGGAATCCCAATCCCACGCAGTAAAACCTCCATTATAACCATAGCGACAATTGTGGATCCCATTACTATGATTGCGTTCTGTTTCATTTTCTCTAACGGTTACAACGCAAGTCCCTCGTCAAAGAGACAGGAAATTACAGGTAAATTCAAATGGCAATTTTTGATTAAACACGCATTGACAATAATTTCGAATGAAATACATTTCGAAGACAGGTTTAATCCATTTTGCCGGGTTAATGAATAACAATCGCAGCGTGAATAAATATTGATATCTCCAGAGGTAGCTGAACTATACCAGGTCTATACTCCAGCCAATTTAGGGCAGAGGAATCAACAAATTAGGCCTCAACAATTCCGACGGGAGGACACTTTCCTGAATAAACGGCTCGAATGTCAGGGCTGGGTATCGCCCCGGTTCAAGAGCTGAAGATTTTTCTCATGTAATAAATTGTCCTTATTTTTCCGGCCAACCGATAGCTTGATTGTGAAATGACTCATGGCGGGATTTCCCATTATTGGATTTCTTTCTCAAGCGTGGAGCGAATAAAATGCATTTGTTGGGGAGAAAGGGGAAATTCCCATGCTCGGTCGCCTAATGAGATCACAATCAATTTGATATCCCTGGGATAGGGATTGAGGAATTTCATCGGGACTTTAATCCTGAACCCACTGTGGAACAACGCCTTCCGTTGATGGGCCTCCACGACATCGTGTCTGGAGATTCCAACTTCTGCACTAGCCGTTAATTTTCCATCTGCGAAAATGAAAACCTCTTCAGCCGGTTGATTCTTTTCAAGATCAGCAGCCCATCCCTCCACAACAAATGACTCCCCTGAAAGAAGGACACGATCCAGATTCCCAACCAGATGTTTTTCACCCACATCCACCAGGATCTCCCGCTCACCGGAGAATACAAGCCTTAATTGCCCCGAAGCTTCCTGATGCAAACGGATCATGGTCCGCTCATCATTCAACACTCCCTGCTTTGCCAAAGGTATAGAAGTTAATGTTGTATCATGATCTCCAATCAGAAAAACCCTAACTTTGTTCTTGCCTGACTGGAAAGCTGAAGTAGGAAATAAAACAGAAAAATAATTCCGCATTCCATCCCATAGGGATGTCCGGGTAGTAGCCCATACTCGCCCATTTAGCGAAATTGCAATCGGTAAGTTTCGCCGACTCGTACCAATAATTTGTCCACTAAAAATGGCAGGGAGGAATCCATTTTCAAGATTCACCTGACCTAATTGATGAGGATTTTCATTTATGTATTGTAGGGAAGTTGAGTGTCCAATATCCAAATCACCAAGTTCTCGTCCAATCAAATTTGGAGCCGGCCCCTTGGGCACAAGTCGATCGAGTGGCGTGTGCTCTCCAAAATGATCGACCTGCCACATAAGACGAGGAAATCCCTCAAGGTCTTGGGCAGTGATTTTTCCTACTCCGAGAAAATCTATCTTGTCCCTGGGTTGGGCTTCATTATCCAACATGGAAAACCCATCTATATATCTGGGGATCTTTAAGCCAAGTACATCGGCAATGGTTGGCAACACATCAATTCCGCTGACAAGCCGCTCATGGATACTTCCCTCTTGTTGCCCGGGCAGTTTGACGAACATAGGAACCTTTAGGATGTCGCTCGCATTGCCTTTTTGCACCTCTCGCATGGATAGCCCCCGCTGAAAGGAAACACCATGATCTGCTGTCACAATGATAAGCGTCTTATCGAAAAGATCTGCCCTTTCAAGTGAACTTCGCAATTTCCCTAGGAACTGATCCACATATCCAATTTGCTGAAGGTATTGGTGGTACGCCGTGAGAATCAAGGGTTCTTTCCCTATCCACCTCCCTCCCCAACCAGGGCCATCAATCCAACCAGCAGGAAGGTGTCCGCTTTTGCTTACATATTGATGACCGGATTCCAGATACTCATATTTGGTATGAGGTAGGACGACATGAAGGAAATGGAGGACAGGGCTTTTGGTTTCCTTTATTTGAGAAAGGAAAGAAGTGAGATACGTCTCTCTTGAGATATTTCCCCCGGTCGCAAGATCAAGATGGATACTACTCTCCTTCTGCTCTAGAATCCCTTTTTTCAACAATTTTTCACCGAAACCGGTCCATTGAGCGTGGAGCGGGGGCAACTGTTTTCCTAATTGTGACGGGGCAATAATATGTAAAAATATCACTGCCAGATCGGCAAAAAATGACTTATACCGAAGGAACGAACCAGCAGCAGCATCTCCTTCCTTGCACAGTGTATGGGGACAAAGTCTTGTCACCGACTCCACTACATTAAGAGCATAACGATCTCCCAACATTGTGAAAAGATTTTGAGGATGATCAGTTGCCGTTGGGTTAAGCCGAACATCACCTCTCGGTTTCCGCCCCGTCAAAATAGCAGATACCGCAACTGCGGTTTCTACATAAGTTGCCGCTGCATTGGTATACCACTGACTTTGAGACGCCAAAGCGGCAAAGTTTGGAAAACGCACCGGATCGATCAGACCTTCGGCATCCAATAAGGCGGTGATGTTGAATTCATCCAGCACAATAAGGACAACCGGGACAGGATTGTTAATCTCAATGTCGGCCTGGGCTTCAATGGCATCCGGCATGACAAGCCGACCCACAGGAGTAAACAACAAAAACCACAGCGGAAATGCCACCGCGGCCGGTGAAAGCACCGTAAGAAACAGCCGGACGGCCTGCCAGCGTACATAAAAAACCGAAAAGAGAAATCCGATCAGCAATGCACCCCCGACAATCAAAAGATCAGATCCATCCACCAATCGCTGTACCGGTGGCAGGGCTGTGAGAAATGACAGGCCAAAGACCAATACCAAATGCAGGCTTTTCCGAACATGCTCACCAACCAACCAAGCGGCAATTTCAAGCATCACCAGACCTAATGCCATACCCACCGATAGGACGAAGACCATACCGATGATAAGCTCTGGACCGGCTTTATGAGAAACAAAAAACTCGGGATTCTGCCCAAGAAGATCATAGAGCGGCTGGGCAATGGCAAAGCCAACGAGAGCAAACAGGTGCAAAAGTTCAACAAGGACCATACGAATACCAGGTTTATTTAGCTCATCTGACGAAGTGGTCATTTCGGTCCCTGATGACAGAGATTAGGGCAAATTCAGATGTTAATGGTGAGGATAAAAAGTGTCTTTGAGGAAAGCGTGCGGAATATTCAAGGCGTTTTTCAGGAATATCCCAGATTTTCGTGATGGTTCAAATACTCTTAAACATTCGACCAGGGTATAAATTCCTGAATTACGTTCGTTTAAACCACACCAACACCCGTCCGCTTTTTGAGACGATTTCATTCTTAATGATCACCGCATTTTCTTGCAAAAGCCCCATGAAATGTTCGGCGGTGTAATCAGGGAAAATATCCTGACGTAGACTTAACAATTCTTGCACCATAGGATCATTTTTCGGAACAAATTCGATGACCCCCTGTGGCGCAAGCATGACCAGCCAATTGACAACCTGAACCAACGGAATATTCCTGGCAATAGCCAAGTGATGAACAAGAGCCAAGGCGAGGATGGCATCCGCTGAAGCCCGGGACTGCAGACTTTCCCGCTCGTGACCATTCCACCCTTGGTTTGGACTCGGATTAGCCGCATCCATAAACAGAGCTTGAAAAGGGAGACGCCTCTCGACTGCTCGACGGTAACTGCTATCCAACGCTCCCTGATCAAAGTCAAATCCCACGACGTTTCGTGCTCCGCCATTCAACGCCGCCTCTGAATATTCACCTGTATTACACCCAAAATCCCATACAAGTGCAGGCTGAACTGTCTGGGCAAATTCCAGAATGAATTGTTTTTTAGATTGGATTTCCGTTGAAGAATAGCTACAGGTTCTATCGTAGTCTCCCCAAGTGCTTTCACCCTTATTCAGAGGTGTCAATTGGCTAATCCAATGAAACATTTTTTCCAACATCGCTTTAAAAGAAGAAAGCGGGAACGAGGCCTTGGCTAACGAATGATCCTGAAGACTTTTAGTACGTTTGGTGGAAGTGTTTTGGAAAAGATCTTGCAAAACCACGTGGGTCAAGACATTCCACTTCAAGCAGTGTCGCCATCTGAGTAGCTTTCGGATCTCTCCAGTTGTTATTCCTTCCTGCGTTCCCCGATACCAGGCGTTGTGAGCTATGCCAAAAAATGCGCGAAGTAACAGAGGGTTCAGGAATTGTTCGCAAAATTGGCGATGACCAGTCCACATTTCACCAGATTGGTAGCGCCTAAAGGAGAGGTGGTCTATAAAAACTGGCTGAATTCCCTGAAATTGAATATTGTAAGCCGAGGCATCGGAAAGCGTGACACCAACTTCCAATGATGTCAACTGAATTCGTAAATGCAGGAGCGCGGCGGCCTTCAGTGCCGGAAATGACCATTCATAAGGATAGGAGATAAATGGGAGCCTGGGTGCTTCCAATACATATTGAGGCTTTGGATCTGAGAGCCCCAGAACATCTGAGGACACAACCTCAAACGGAAGTAGCAAGCCTTCGGTCGCAAGTTTTTGGAATAATCCCGTTGAAGTGACAAAATCGAAATCCTGAGAAAAACAATGATTGACTGTCCTAAAGATACGCCCCTCAAACTGGTACACGTTCCCACTGGGATCACGGAAGGATCCTGGAAGGGGTTCGACACCACCCATTACTTCTGATCTTCGGAAGGAGAACGTTCGGATTCTTCCCGAGCATTTCCACGAAACAGTCCGACAAATCGCCTCCAATACAATTTGAGAATCACCACAGCGCCGGCAATGCCACCCAATAAGAGTTGCAACACCATGCTTCCGGTACCGGGATCAAGGTAAGCCAGTGCCGAACTTTCGAATCCGAACACAATTAGAGTTATACTAATTGCAAGAAAACTCCCTAAATTTCTCATTTTGCTACTCCCTCTCTGGCCTGTATCAACACCCAGGACATTTCAGGTCGGAACCTGATTTGTACATAAACTATCAGCAAACGGTAACGGGTCAGTCATCCTCCGGGACAAACTCCGAAGTAAAATCAGGAAAATTGCAAATCAAAATCAGGAAGCTTTCCTGAATCCTGTTCTGTTATTTTTTCCAACACTCGCTCTTGAGCCTGATAGAAGGGATGGCCCCCTGCCGACTTATACGGATTATTTGCTTTGGTGTTATAACAACCGATTAAGGCGATTCTGGAATGAGGAGACAAGTTATCATTGGAACCATGCAGGGTATTACAATGAAACATCACGACATCTCCGCGCTTCAATTCCACGTATACTTCCGGCAAACGCGTTGCAATGACAGCCAGGCGGTCCTGACAAACACCACTGTCAGACACTCCATCATGAAACACATGATCAATTCTGCCCATCTTATGAGACCCCTCGAGAATTTTTAAACACCCATTTTCCCTGGTCATGGGATCAATGGCAATGAGAGCCGTAGCCATATCTGGAAACAAATTCCCCATTTCATACCAATAGGCATAATCCTGATGATAGCGGAATCCGACCATACCAGGGTATTTCAAGGCAATTTTATTATGATACACGTAGATAGAATCGTTAAAAAAATATTCCAATCGGTCAAAAATCGAGGCACGTCGAGTGGCTTTGGCGAAGACATCATCCCCCCCTGTATCATTCCACACGAAAATGGTTTCAAATGAGGGGCGTTTTCCCTGAGAAACTTTATCCATGAGACCTTCAGTCCGCTGTTTCATACCCTCATGGTTCACGATGATATTTTTCAGAATTTGCATCTCTTCCCGGTCAAACAGATCAGGAACAATTAGATATCCCTTCGTCCAAAACTGTTCGAACTCTTTCTCAAATCCCATCTCACTCTCCATTTATTGCTGAACCGATGTCGTTCAGTTGACCCGAGTAAAAATCGCTTCCCTCTGAGCGCGTTCATAGTCGCTTGGCGTCCCGATATCGATAAAATTTCCTCTGGTGACGAATGCGCGAGGCTGCAGTTCGCGACAATACGGTTGGAGAATATCCGACTCAAAGGAAAAGTACTCTCTGCTTCCATATTGGGAGAATATTTCAGGTCCAACAACATACACCCCTGCGTTCACCAGCCCGGGGCCTTCCTGACCCTTTTCTTGAAACTCTACGACTCGTTCACCCAAGAGCACGACCGCACCATAACGACTCACATCGGGAACATGCCGAAGTACTATCGCGATCTGAGTTGGGGTCTGTGCATACCAGGCCATCAGGGCCGGATAATCAATGTCAACGAGCGTGTCGGCATTCAGAACTAAAGACGGAGAAGACTCATCGCCTTTTAGCGCTAAAGCCATCGCCCCTCCTGTCCCTAAAGGATAGCTTTCCCTTGAATATCTAATTTGAAGTGAGCGGTAAGCCTGCCCAAAATGCTCTTCAATAACCTCCGCCTTATAACCAACTGATAAAATGACTTCGTTCAGCCTCGCATCTACAAGTCTATCGAGAATATATTCCAAAAATGGTCGGCCTCTAACAGGCGCCATGGGTTTAGGAAGGTCAGGAACGACAGACTGAAGTCTTTCGCCCCGTCCCCCAGCCAGAACAATGGCCTTTCTGATTCCTACTTGAACCACACGAATCACTCCTGTTATCACACATGAATCAAACACAGGCCAAAGGAGGATGGCACCGCCGTACAATATCAGCGGCTCAGCTTCTCCCGTAAAAATTCAGGTGAATACGCATCAGCCCAAAAACTTACAATCCCTATCTGTCGTTGTTCGGACCAAATAGGTTATTAGGTTAGCTCACCGACACAGTCGGTCTTTTCAAACTACCATTTATGAAGTCGACCGCAGCTGACATCTTCCGCAAAATTCAAACTAATCTATCTTCCAACCTTGCATCCCGTATTTAGTAAAATGACAGTTACTGACTTGTCCGGAGAAATCATTTAACGCAAAAATGACCTCCATACGTTTTTCCGGTGGGACAATAAACATCATAAATCCTCCCCCGCCAGCCCCAGACACCTTGCCGGCCAAGGCTCCCGCTTTGACAGCCGCCTCATAAATTTCATCGATATGTGCGTTGGACACACTCTTGGCTGAACGCTTCTTACTGACCCATCCTTCACGCATAGAATCAACCAATCCAGTGAAATCACCTTTCAGCAGACTTTCCTTCATCGTACAGGCCTCACGCTTCATGGCATGCATGGCAGAAAGTGCCAAGTCCGTGCCAGCCTCAACGTTGGTACTCTGATCACTGATGATTTTTGCAGAAGATCGGGACACACCAGTAAAAAAAAGCACTAATGAGGCCTCCAACTCACAGATTATCCAGTTTTTGATTCGCAAGGGATTGACGATCACACGATCGTCCGCGTAAAACTCAATAAAGTTAAAACCCCCAAAGGTTGCGGCGTATTGATCCTGTCTCCCCCCTTGCAGTCCACAATCAACCCGCTCAATCCTAAAGGCCAGATGGGCCAACGCGTAATCGTCAAGCGGGAGGTTCAGCAATTCCGCAAAGGCTTTAAGCATCGCTACGACCAGGGTCGAAGAGGATCCTAGCCCAGACCCTACCGGAGCATCACAGTATGTGGTGACTTTCACAGGCAGGGGCCGCCCTCCATTAAACTGCTCGACCATGTGCAGATAGACGGCGCGATGTAAGTCGACACATCCATTACGTGGAATGGATTCTCCCAATTGATATTCACTAAAATGCTGGCGATCAGCGGAACAAAACTGCACCTTATTGCCCGTCAACATTTCCAGGACTGTATAAGCATATCGATCAATCGTGGCATTCAGCACACATCCGCCATACAAATCACAATATGGCGACACGTCTGTCCCCCCGCCTGCCAGGCCAAGCCGAAGAGGCGCCCTCGCCCGAATAATCATCGAACACTCCAGATATCAAAGCGGCTGATCATTGTGAAACGGCGGTTTTTCCCGGTTGAACTGTTTCAGCGTTCGAAGATCGTCGCGATACTGATTCAGGTGAATCCGCACCTCGTCCCGAGGCTGATCTGAGGGCCGACACCAACGCCCACCGGCATGCACTTCCGCAATGGGACGCTTGCGAATGACAATCTCGATCCCACATTCCCCAACCGAGCTCAACGTCTGATCGTATCTGGGAAGATTGAACCGGTAGGTCGAAATGAGCTGTTCAATTTTAACCGGCTCGGCAGCAGAACCAAGGTCACGCAATAAATCCAGAACATTCAGAGACTGCTCACTCCATGACTGCATCTTGAAAATAGTAAATGTCCATTTATGATCAGCATTAAATGTGCTCGGAAACTGGCCCTGTTCATATAAATCTTCATCTGGCACCGTAATCACAAGATGGCCGCCTGGCCGCAACACCCTAAACCAATTCCGGAGTCCTACGACAGGATCATGCAGATGCTCCAGGCAATGACTGCTATGCACAAAGTCGAAAGTCTCATCCGGCACCCCCTCAAGAAACTGGGCGTTCCCATCAACCAGGTCCCATGTTCGTACACCCTCCATCCGACAGAACAATTCCTGATATAACCCCAAGGGATCGGGATGCCCGCCGATATCCAGCCCCTTACCGACGAAAAACCGGTTAATAAAGTTTGGCTCGGATAATCGCCGGGCAATCGACTTGCTACATTCTTTCATAATTCCATTAACTCATAGCGGGAATAATGGGTATCACCCTCCAGGAGATCGAAAAACAAACTGCGGGAAAATTTGTTCACTATGCAAGCGGTCGCGACGGATCACCAATTCTTCAACCGCTTCGGTGGCTCCTAAACAGCTTGAGGTGGTCGCATCATCAAACACCACATACCCACCAGGAACCATGAAGGGCTTCACGAGATCATATGAAAAGGCCACCGCGGAATAAATATCACAGTCGATATGGGCCAAGACTATGCGTCCAATCTTATTGACGGCAGAGGGGCCGGTTTCCTGGAATAACCCTTTGATAAACTCAACATTTCTCACACCCTCCCGATCAGCAAATTCTCGCAATTCCAGCAAATCGACGTCCTGAAAATCTCCTGCTCCGTGGGCATCAATAGCGGATTCGGTTGCGGGCATCCCCTCAAAGGTATCCAGGGCAAAAACCTTTCGGCCGGGGTACAGTTGATCGACCACATAGGCCATAAACAGCGCGTTCCCTCCTTTGTACGACCCAAATTCGACAATATGTCCAAATGGGATATAGGGAAGAAAATATTTCAGAATCAAAAAAAGGTTCATTCGGTTATCTTCAGATACCACGGTCCGGCCAGAGGCCAGTCTGTATGCCTCTTGATATAACGCATCTTTCCGCACCGACTCGCGCAATTGACCACATTGTAATCCCCATCCTCTGGCATAACCATCGCGGACATTCCGGGCCTTCCGGACAGGGTAGTTTCCCCCGACAGGGGGAACAAATAAATCAAAGACCATTTCCACTTCCCTCAGATCCGGCTTCATTCCTCTATCATCCCTAAGTTACACATCTTTCACAGTTACTTCATGACACCAACGGGGAACCGTGCCTATCCCGATCCATTCACCCTTATAAAAGGAATAGGGATTCGTCCTTCACATTTCTTTTATATTAGGTTCAAAGCCGCAAGCCGACCTCGATATTTTATACCCACCGCCCGTGAGCTATGATGGGTTTTGATAAAATCCGCCGCCTGTTGGCCAATTGTTTGTGCATAATGCGGCTCATTGAAGACTCGTTTCATAAACCACACGGCATGCTCAATGTCCGGGTCAGCCCATTTCTGCCCCTTGGCGAACGGATACTCATGTTCTTCGACTGGAATAAGTTGATAATCGACGAGACACGAATTGTGGGCATTGGTAAAATCCAGGTTTCCGGAATATCCGGTCGCAATCACCGGTTTTCCGAGATACATGGCTTCCGCCAGCCCCCGCCCAAAGCCTTCTGACCGATGCAGCGACAAAAAGCAATCGCACAACTTCACCAAAGACTTGGTTTCCCGGTCAGTCAACACCTTATCCATCAAGATGATTCGAGGATCCTCACAATCAATTGATTGAATAAACGCCTGGTATTCCTGAGGACGAATGTCCATGCCATTCATTTTAATCACAATACCCACCCGTGCATCATCTACATCCGGGAATGCCTGCAAAAATGCGCGGATCGCTCCCTCTGGATTTTTTCGTTGGACATACGAGGTGAAATCAAAAAAGAATAAAAACAAAAACCGGTCATCAGGCAATCCAAAAGATTTCCTGGTCATCCCGTTTGGCTCCGGGAACTCAACGGCCAGTGGCATTCTGATGACAGGTGAAGAGGTTGCATCGGCAATCGCCTGTTCAATGAACCGTGATGGAGCCCAGATTTCATCCACTAATTGAAGAGACGGACGCCACGCATGAGGGAAACCGCTCAGCTCCCAGGCCCAATATCCAATATTGTACCGATCGGTAAAAATATTTTTGCCAAGGTGTATTTGCGCATTCACCATTTCATCTGCATTAATGTGAAAAACATTCGCCCGATAGAAACCATTTTGAGCAACCTTATCTCGGAAGGGGAAATCCTGATGGATCCCGGCAAGATGCAATCCATATTCTCCATAGATATTACGAATATGGAATGGGATTTCTGCCGCGGAAAACGCTGAGGCCGACAAGCGAATATGCTCACCCATTCCGAGCACCCCAAATGGATGGCCAAGCAACAGAGCCCCTGGAAGAAGAACAGGCCTCAGGGAACAAAGATTTTCTTCAGGATCGGTGACTGTGCCTGATCGCACTGTTCCATTTGATTCTTGACTGGACAAGAACGCTTTTCGATTAGCGAGTAAGTGCCTTATTTTTTTCTTCAGCCCGGAAAATCCTTCAAAGGCCATTACTTGCCACAGACGCCGAAGTACCATGGATATCCCTCCATGATGCCGAACAGCCTGTTTTGCTACATCCACAAAATCCATAAATATACCCATTGATTAGCCGACGACCCTATCCGGATGCCCCATTACTCTACTGGCAATCAGAGAAGTCTTGTTATTGACAAGAAAATGGATGAAAAAAATTCGGCCCCCATTAACTCCAATCCATTCACATCCATGAAGAAACCAGAAGAGTGTCTTACGGTGTACCGCAAATCCTCGACAGCACTTTGTTTCGACCGACGGCTATTGAAAGGCTGTTTCCCCTGCAAGAGCATAATTACGGCCTTGATAGGATCCAAAGGCATAACGTGGTGGAGGAAATCCGGGATCTTCATACTGAAAAAAGACATCATGTTGATAGACCTGCAACGTCTCTGGCGCACAATGGAACACCATACTTCTCCTCGTCTTCTGTGGATTGATTGCGGGTGCGCCCCCGTGAGGGAGTTGAGGATGCCAAATGGCGACGTCGCCCTTTTGCAACACAGCCTGCTTCGTTGCTCCAATGCACCCTGACCGGGCAATCACTTCACCATAGTAGGCTTCAAGAGCATGGCGCACAACCCAATCATCCGGTTGTCCAGGGTTTTCAGCACGGATACGTCTACAGATCGCATGCTGATCACAAGGAAATCGATGGCCTCCAGGCACGTACATCAATGGGCCGGCCTCAGGCTCGATGTCCTCCAACGCACACCAGGCACCTACAAAATAGTTAGCCGGAAAGGTATGAAAAAAAGGTGCATCACGATGGATAGGCTGTTCGGTTCCATATTCAAATGTTAATGATGTATAAATACCGGCTTTATACCCGAAGAGATAATCCAATGCCCTCATAATTTCATCATGACATCCTATTTTCATGGCATTCTCGGATGACATGTGGAAATTTACCAGCCTGTTATGGCGCCCTTGGGAATCGACAAACTGGTCGGCATATCGCTTATTTCTTTCAAGGTATTGTTGATAATCATTGACCACGGCATCGCAAAGACCTGGTTCAATCGCCCCTTTTAAAATGGTAAATCCCTCGCGGATCACCTCCCGGGCCATCCTGGGATAGTGAGAAGGATACCGTGCAGCTCGTAACAGGGCCTCCTGCTCGGCATCCGGCAAATCCAGCCATAACACTCCCATTTCCTCTCTCGCGCTTTCCGGTTGTTTAGATGGATTAACCATGCGCAGGACTCTCCTGAAGGAATGATGAAATCTTTGCCAACCCTGAATACTCATCAGACACGAATCACAATCCGGCAGATTGAAAAGCCCCTACTTCACCGCACGAATAATAAGGGGGAGCATATTGCCATATTCATACTCCGGATGGTTATTCGAGACCAATCCAGCAAACACATCGTAATTGACCCCAACACGAACATCGCGAAAACCGCACCGGGCCAAATCATCCAACAATCCCCATCCATAGTGATAAAAGGTCAATGCTCCCTGGGTGTTAATTGGATCACCATGGTACTCAGGCTCCATTAAAAGCTCTAGAGACCCATCAGCCAGGATCCTGGCTTTTTGGAGTTCACGCTCCAGCCTAAAGAAAAAGGGGCAGGTAAAAATGAGTGTTCCACCCTTCCTCAGTACGCGATACAGTTCTTCCAAGGCTTTTTTATAGTCGAACACATGCTCAAGCACGTCATTATGAACAATGACATCAAGCGAACACTTTGAAAAGGACAATTCCGTAATCGACTCATGCCGGACAGAGATCCCGCTTACAGTATGAACGGTTCCACCCTGAACACCCTCTCCAATATATTCAGACCCGATAATCTCGGGGAAGGTTTCCTGAAGACATTTATATAAAATCGAGATTCGTTCCAATATAGCTATCTGCACATTCGCATGATCCTCGACTTCCAAAGCCACCGCTGAATAGATTAATCGGTTGCGATTGGACAACCCACACTCACAGACCAATCCCTCCCTGAGATTCGGGAGAGTCCCGAAATAGACCCCACTGTTGACCGTGAAATTCCTCACTTTTCGACAGGCCCCACAATATCCAGGAACCTCATGTTGCAAAGAAAGGTAGCGTTCGGCTTCGAGTTGGTACGATTTAATCTGAGTCACGTATTGCAGAAAATCATGTTTTCCATTGAACCACGTAAACATAGTCATGCTTTTTGAGGATCACGAACCATCCTTAATCCTAAACCTTTTTGGGTAGCTTCCAGATATTGATGGCCGAATTCCCGATCAGGTTCTAAGTGATTCCCTTCGGCCCATTCATTCCACGCGTTAATAAAGACAATCCGTTCGTCGCCAAAGTGCAGCCGCCGTGTCTGTTCCACGATCTGTCGCAACCAGTTTTCGTATCGTTCGGGAGTTGCACCTACAAAAACATGGGAGACATCTTGCCGACGGGCGGTATTGTCCCACGAAGGCATCACGCCTTTAAAAAGTTTGTAGGACGGCCAAGTTCTTCGTATAAAGTTTTCGGCTGTCTGGACATAGTCAAACAACACGCCCTGATACTCAGGATTGATCAAGGGTTGTGAGAGCTCCGCTTGCACCGGATACCGATGAGGCGGAAATTCAATAGCGGCATCAAATCCATAGAGACTTGGATCATCTCCCATCGGCATACGCTCAAAGCTTTGAACATAGGCTAAGTAAATTTCTCCAACCCCTGCATGCACACAGAATTCCCGCCACAAATCCGCAGTCCGTCTCGGATCTGGGAGTTGGCCGAGCCGATACACGATCACTAAGGGTTTTCCGTGAATCCTGACATACCGTGGATCCAGCAACGCAGGGGCAATCTCCGCAATAAAGCCCGCATGATCCGCCTCGGTATGCCTCTGTGCGATAAGGATATCCTCCTCACACCCATCCCATCGTCTCGTCCAGTTCTCATTGGCCCAACAGAGGCAGAACGGAAAATCCGGGGCACCAGATTGGAGCATTTCCTCAAGGGGACGGTTCAGAAGTTTCTTTCCGGCAAACCAATAATAGTAATAGCAGAAGGCCGAAATGCCATACTGGCGAGCCAACCGCGCCTGCTCATCCCGCACCTCAGGCATCCGTAAATCATAAAACCCTAAATCCGCTGGCAGATGGGGTTGATAATGACCTTTGAAATTCGGTCGAGCTTTCGTGACATTCGTCCATTCCGTAAACCCTTTTCCCCACCACTGATCATTTTCAGGAATAGGGTGATATTGAGGAAGAAAAAAGGCGATCGCTCGAACTTCATTCAGCACCTTCAGCTCTTCGCTCCATCGTTGAACGAACGTGCTGACATTCCGAGCCACCAGAGGCATTTTTTCGTGGCTGGAATCATTGGTACTGACACTAAGATGGTGAACGACCACAGAACGCGGTTGATAGAATACTTTCATTCCCATCTTTCTCACACGGAAGGCTAAATCCGAATCCTCGCAATAACCGGGCGCATAGATATCATCGAATCCCCCCAAGGTCTTAAACACCTCGGCTTTAATGAGCAGGCAGGCCCCTGAGCAATAGTCGACCTCTCGCACCACGTTAAATTCAGGATTGTCCGGATCACCATTCAAACCCACGAGCTCCGCGGAACCATCCGGCTTAATAATGGCTCCTGCTTCCTGGAGCGTGCCATTAGGGTACAGCAATTTTGAACCCACAAGGCCTACCTCTGGCTGTTCTTGAAACGTGTTCACTAATTCATCAAGCCAACCTTCAAGCACCTGCGTGTCATTATTCAGAATCAGCAGATATTGGCCGCGAGCCAAGGTTGCCCCCCTATTGCACGAACGCAGAAATCCAAGATTTGTCTCATTCCTGCAATAGCGAACATTCTTAACGTTCGAAAGAATATTGGGGGTCTCATCATGAGACCCATCGTCAACAATGATCACCTCAAAACTACACTGAGGCACATATCTTAGAAGCGATGCCAAGCAACAGACGGTGTACTCCACGTGATTGTAGACAGGGATCACAATGGACACCAAAGGCTGTTCCTCATTGCTGAAGTTGAAGGACTGGACAAGCGTGGTCATCCCACCCGGGTCAAGCTGAATGAGAGAAACCCGCTTACGAGGAGGATTCTGAGGAGAAAAATGCAGATTTCCAGATTCATGAAGGATAGGTAATTGCCTGTCCTTCCACCGACGATAACTTTCGGTCTGCTGAAAGAATGAACCGAACCGCCTAAAGACAAACGCCACCAATTGATGTTTTCGGTGGGGGGAAACGGGCAAAAGGGATTTTGCCCCTGTTAGAACTCGATCAAGCGACCGCCCAGTGGATTGCCGACTTGGAGTTACAGGACGGTCTGAGCCTTTCAACCAATGCACAAGCCTTGCGCAAACCCTTCCACGCCACGAACCCTCTGGACACAGACGTTCCCTCAGGATCCTTACTTTGCTGATGTTTCGCCATAGCAAGGATGAATGCATGCGACGTAATTCTTCCTCTTTTGTCAGCAATCGGGCATACAGACTGCCAAAACGTTGATCCCGTTCCTCAAGGACACGAGCATGTTCAGCCATGGTACTCATCAACTGGCTTTGAAGATGCCCCAGCTGTTGATCGCGTTCTTCAATACCCGCCTGCAGTGTCATATGTTGCTGCCAATACTCGGGAACCTCTGGAATAAATATTCCAGACGGAAGGACAGGTAACTCTCCGTTCCCCACGATGGCCACGAAATAGACAGGCTCAGGAATACTCAGAAACCTATGGGCTCGCCCTTGAGATAAACGAAAGTTCGCTGGTGGCGTGGAGGCGTTATGGAGCGGACCAATACATGATCCATACCGGACTCGTTGGCCATAAAACTGCGCATTCCTGAAATAATTTAACAACAGTTCCTGAAACTCTTCGAAATAGAGTTCCTTCACATGAAAGGAATTGACAAACTGTGGTTTATCGGAATATTCAGCCTTATCAGGGCTGGAGATGAGGACCAGACCGTCTGGGCGTAAGACTCGAACAAATTCCCGCATCATTTCATGATGCTCATCATGGTGTTCGATCGTTTCAAAACTCACAATAAGGTCTATACTGGAATCAGGGAGGGGAATGTGACCACAGGCTCCGTGCTTAAACTGGACGTTCGAACGCTGATAGCGTTCATTTGCATAGCGTATAACCTCCTCCGAGGCATCCACGCCCACAATACTCCTGGCAACTTCAGCTAACAGCGCGGAACCATATCCCTCTCCGCATGCGATATCGAGCACATCCTTTCCTAACCCCAGTTCGCGGGCGAGGTAATAGCGATGCAAATGCTCTAGCTCAATATCTCCAATGACTCCCGGAACATAACGTTCGCCTGTCCACGGAAGCTTTGGCTGTTCTATCCCGTCAGCCATGATTTCCTGCGTTTCTGAAGCATTGGACGTATGGGTTGCATCGGATTGAACATCCATTTCCTGTCCTTCGCTCCCTAACACTGACCTCCCCACGGATGAGTTCTACTCCTCAATTTTTTCATGATTTAGCTCTATGGAAATTTGATCACCACCAAGTCGGGATTAAAATGACGTTTTCACCAAATAAACCCACCAGACTAAGTTTCTACCGGATAACAACAGCACAGCACGCCTTGCATATTCCTGAGTTCTTCTCACGATGAGGGCAAGGGCATCACAGAGGATTCAAATTCAATTGCCAACATCGGAATGCCAATAAGTCCCCGTAGGACATGACTCGAGTGCACTCGGAAAAACAGGGCATCATCGATCCAATGATGAAGAACATGATTCTCCGGTGTCCCCTCGGCTATCGCCGCAATCACCGAATAATCACCGGTTGGGAGATACGGTAACTGAAAACGAAATATCGCGTGAAATAGTTGTCCCTTTTCAATGGAGCGGTCGACGTTCCGATACATCAGAAACGTATTGTCGCCAAATAAATACTGCCCTAATCTATCCTTCACGTAAAATCCAAGAATGGGCCTTGCTAATGGTTGTTCCGACACACACCGGATGGTCAACGTAACTTCCTCTCCACCATCTAACGTTGTCAGGAGAGAGCCATGTTGGTCGGAAAACGCCACTTCACAAATACTGGCACCACGCTCACCAAACCACGGAGCATTCGGATCAAAATCAAATATCTCCAACTCATTGCGATGCGAAGAGCTCTTTAACATCTCACTCCGTGGATCTTTCACCCGCATGGATCGATCTGTTGGGGCTTTGCGGCTTCCGCCAATCCGGAAGGTGTTGGCATTTTCCTGCTCGTGATACAACGCAGCAAGAAAATTATGACAAACTTCTTTTGCTGGACCAATTTCCCTGACGACCCCATTATCGAGCCACACAACCCGGTTACAAAGATTGGTGACCGAAGCCGTATCATGGGAGACAAACAGAAGCGTACCTTTTTCCCTGAATTGATGAAGAAAGCGCATACATTTTTGAGTGAACGCCGCATCACCCACGGCAAGAATCTCATCGATTATCAGAATATCGGCATCCACATGCGCGACCAGGGAAAATGCCAACCGTGCGTACATTCCACTCGAAAAAATTTTGACCGGATGATTGATAAAGTCTCCAATGGCCGCAAATTCCGTTATGGATTCGTACCGGGCATCGATCTGTTCATTCGTCAGACCAAGAATGGAAGCAGCTAAATATACATTTTCCTTTCCGGTAAATTCAGGATTAAAACTTGAACCCAATTCCAGCAACGCCGCGACCCGGCCTTTGACCGTCAATTCCCCGCAGGTCGGCGCCAGCGTGCCACACACCAATTGCAAAAACGTCGACTTCCCAGAACCATTCCGACCGATAATTCCGACCGTTTCTCCTCGATACACGGTCAGGTCCACTCCTTGGAGGCCCCAAAACTCTTCATAGAACTGTCGGTGCCCTCTCCATAGCATCTGTTTTAACCGATCCTCAGGCTTTCGAAAAATCTGATAGGCCTTCCCAAGTCCTTGGACGCGTATAGCCGGATCAGACGACATCAGCAAATCCTTTTCGAGTTTTTTGAAACCATGCAAAGCCCAACCACCCTACCATCCAAAAAACTACCGTATACAAGAACCAGTCTAAACTTTCCGGCATTTGTCCCCAAAAAATGACTGATTTCGACGCATTCAGGACAGGTGTCAAGGGATTGAGCTGAATGAATCCTCGATAGGTTTCAGGAATAGCCGATAGGGGGTAAAAAATAGGACTGAGAAACATCATCATCGTGGTCATCACGCCCACCAACGGCTGGACATCACGCAGAAACACCCCCATGGAAGCCAGAAACCAACCTAACCCTACAAGCAAAAGCACAAAGGGAAAAAGTACCAAAGGCAACAACAATACGGTGATGGGCGGAAGACCATGGACTATGAGATAAAAAATCAACAAAATCAAAAGACTCACGGTAGCATTGAAAAGTGCCACCTGGATGGATACCCACGGCATTATCTCCAGAGGAAACACCACCTTTTTAATATACGACACATTTTCGAGCATAAGACCAGGAGCACGCGTAACGCATTCCGAAAACAGATTAAAAATAATCAACCCGGAAAATAATAACAGAGCAAAGGCGCCGTTTTCCTCCATAGGCACCTCCCATCGAATCCGAAACACGACCGAAAAGACAAAGGTATATACCCCCAGCATTAGTAACGGGACGACAAAGGCCCAGATAACCCCAAGTATCGACCCTCGATAACGAGCATCGATCTCACGTTTTGCAAGGCGAGCAATCAAGGTTCTATGCTGCCAGGCACAGATCAGTGGTGAAAAAGGGCTATAAGTATTATTCATGATAAACAATCGATCTTAGCCAAGATATTATGGCTCCGCACCTGGAAAAGATTGACCGAGTTAGAATTTAAAAACCAATCCTGTCTCCCGCAACGCCTTTGTTTTCAAGGCTACGCTACCAAATCTCCTAGCATGAAATCCTCACATTCTAATACTAATACCTCAACTCGAACCATCATCTACCTACGCTTCAAAATCCCGGCAAATAAACCGATGAAATCACAGGGGTGGGTGACCAGAAGTGGAAAAATTCGAAAAATAAATTTTTGGGGTATGCGTCAGAAAGAATTGGCCTACTCAAACTTTGGAAAGATTCCAGTTACATGACTGAGGGGGGAAAAGGCCACATGCAGACAAAGGAATTTATATCAAAATCAACACCATGGCATCAACCATCCAGTCTCCCTGGATTGGGGTCATCGACTCTGTCAAGACTTCCTCAAGACTTGATTGCCGCATTTTAGGCAAAAAAGAGGAAAACCGAAAATCCACAGAGGCCTTAAGGCATCCTAATCCGTGCTCAGACAAACATGCAACCAACCATGTTCAGTCCGATCCCGAACATTCACCACAAAACCAGTTATGGCGCAATATTTTGACTCGCGTTTACTAAATGTTCAGGTAGTTTTTCTTATGAGACCTTATAAAATTAAGACCCGTAGGGCCAAACTTTCCTATCTGTCGCTCGACTCTTGGGTCACGGTTGCATATTCCGAAGCATCTCCTCTTGCAGGTAGCTTGGCACCGGCTCAATCTCCATCGGTGGATAGGATGTGCCTGGAATGATTGGCATGTCCGGTAAATTATCCGGCGGCATCACCTGCATCCCACTGCCACTACTTGCCGGCACCATGGGCATTGTAGTTCCAGCCGGTACCGGCTGAATATCCATGGGAACACCCACCACCGGAGCTCTTAAGCCATCGCTCTCTTCAGAATCAGAAGATGATGAGAAGGATGAGGACGCTGGTGAAAAATTTTCACCAGATTCCCCTTCATGAGGCAGGAATGAACGGGTATCCACCTCTTCTTGCACTGGCTCCATTTGGGGGTCTGCACTCAAACCCGATTCACCCAACGCATTCGATAAACCAACATTTGAGGGATTCCTCGTCTCAGAAACCGCTTCTCTTGGTGGGGCTTTAGGGGTCACATAGAGGTATTGCAAGCGTCCCGCCGCATTGACCGTAAAGGCGTAATCCCACTGAGCCAAAATTTTTGCCAGGGCCGGGAGTATTTTGTCCTGGTGAAGATCGACCGAAATGACCTTATCCAGCTCTTCAACAGGAGCCTCATATTTTATACCCAAATGTTTCTGTAATTGTTCTAGCACCGTTCGTAAGGTTACTTGTGACAGATGCCCTGTTAGCCGATCACCCTCAACCTGGAGCGGCATCTCCGGTGTCAATGCCATCCCCTGTCCCATGAGAGACCCAAATATTAAGAAGATTACCAGCGCCAGCCCACTTATCAATCCAGATATTAGTATTTGATTGAATCTCATTGTGCATCTCCTTTTATGGCAATCCACACGGGAAATATATGGAATCATCCCATTCTCATAACACGGCTAGTTTCCCTTTCTTCCCCTAGTCATTGTTGATATGTTTCGCGCCACTCATAATTGATTGCAATCTCGGAAACATATGAAAAAATAGGGGATTTTGAACCTAGCAATAGATTGAGGTTCTCACTGAGGATTTCACCTCATGTTGGTCAAACAGGATGGGAGGACTACCGCCACAGGGCGTTTCAATAACCC
>BQIW01000079.1 GCA_021604105.1 Nitrospirales bacterium
CTCTTTTTTGTCATATAACCAGCACACAGTTTCATGCGACTCTCCTACTTGCACCGTAGGTGGGGGCTGAAGAGGACAATGATCCATCACTTCCGGACAGCGTGAGGAAAAGTGACACCCCGCCGGATACTGTAAAGGGGACGGCACTGTTCCGGGAATCGCTTCCAGCCTGGCCTGACGTTCCCCTGGTCGAGGCAGCGATTTCAAGAGCGCGCTCGTGTAGGGATGACTGGGATTCCGGAATAATTCTTTCACGGTTGCCCGTTCGGCAATCTTACTCGCATACATGACAATGACATCCTGGGCAAACTGCGCGACCACTCCCAAATTATGCGTGATCAGGAGAATCGCCATACCCATATCCTTTTGGAGCGCGGAAAGCAGATCAAGAATTTGCGCTTGTATGGTCACATCCAAAGCGGTGGTCGGTTCGTCGGCTATCAACAAATCAGGTTGACAGGCCAGGGCCATGGCGATCATCACGCGTTGCTTCATCCCGCCCGACATTTCATGAGGGTATTGATCGAGGCGGCGCTCGGGAGCTGAAATACGTACTTTATCCAACAAGCTGGTCACTTCTTTCCGAATGTCACGATCCGAGAGGGTAGTATGAATTTTCAGGACCTCACCGATCTGATCGCCGATCGACATCACGGGATTCAGCGAAGTCATGGGCTCTTGAAAAACCATGCCGATGGATTTTCCCCGAATTTGACGCATTTCCTTTTCCGAAAGTTCCAGCACATTTTGACCTTTGAAATGAATCGTGCCGCCAATTACCCGTCCCGGGGAAGCGATCAGGCGCATGATCGATAAGGCCGCCACGGATTTTCCGCAGCCGGACTCTCCCACTAAGGCCAGCGTCTGCCCGCCCTGAATGGAAAAGCTCACATCATCAACGGCCTTGATTTCTCCTTTGTCTGTGAAGAAAGAGGTCCGGAGGTTGGACACCTGTAAGAGTGGGTGTACGCGAGATTCCATCTACCGGCTTCGCAATTTCGGATTTAAGGCCTCACGCAGGCCTTCTCCAACAAGGTTAAAGGCCAGCACCACCAAAAAAATTGCCAGGCCCGGAATAAAGAATAGCCACGGCGCATCAAACACAAATCCCTTGCCATCCGACAAAATGTTCCCCCATGTGGCATAGGGCGGAGGCACTCCAAACCCCAAAAAGCTTAAACCCGATTCCGTCAAAATCGCGGAGGCCACCCCGATCGTGGCCGACACAAACACCGGAGCCAGGGCATTGGGCACCATATGCCGGAAAATAATTCGGCCCTCGGGTATCCCTAACGCTTTGGCTGCGGTCACATAGTCCTGCTCACGGATGGATAAAAACTCCGCCCGGACAAATCGGGCCGTCCCCATCCAGCTAAACAATCCAATAATGATCATGATGGTATAGATGCTCGGCGGGAGCAGAGCCACGGCAGTAAGAATGAGGAAAAACGTCGGGAAGCACATCATCGCATCGGTAAATCGCATGATCAGGGTATCGACTGTGATAAACCACAGTTTCACGTGCCCGTAAAAACCGGACAGCCCGCCCAGCAAGATGCCGATTCCCAAGGAAATTCCGACTGCCACAAATCCAATGGATAAAGACACAAACGAACCCTGGAACATTCGGGCAAACACGTCACGCCCCAATTCGTCCGTACCCATAAGATAGACACCGCCAAATGGCCGATCTTCCGGAATGCTATCAGGAGAAGGCACAGACAGCGGAGGGAGAAACTTATCTGTCAGTCGTACGGCTTCGGGATCGAATACGACCCACCATTCCGTCAACACTTTCCCGGATAACGCCACCAACAAGAGCAGTACGAGAACCCAAAATCCGAAAAGGGCCTGGTAGTCCTTGGTAAATATGCGAAGAAACTCTTCCCACGGCGTTTCCTGCGGAGCCAGACCTTCCTCATCGAGGGAGGCTAACCCGGCTTTTTGTTGAGCGCCGGTCTGCGAGTGATTCATGAAGAAATCATTCCTTCGATATTCGTAATCAATCCAAGCGGATCCGCGGATCCACCACCGCATAGAGAATATCCGAAATCAATGTGCCCAATAAGGTCAGCACTGCGGCAATAAAGTTGAGTGTCATGATGATGGGAAAGTCCCTTGAAAGAATGGCTTCATAGGCTAACCGTCCCAACCCCGGCCAGGCAAAAATCTGCTCGAAGATCACGGCCCCGCCAATCAGGCCGGGAAGCAGAAGACCGAACATGGTCACAAACGGCAGCAAGGCATTCCCCAATGCATGGCCATAAATTACCGTATCTTCCTGAAGGCCTTTCGCCCTGGCCGTCCGGACATAATCCTGGCCCAACACTTCCAACATCTGAGAGCGGACATAGCGAGAGAGCACCGCGATTCCCCCGATCGCGGTCATGACGGATGGAATGACCAAATGCCAGATACGATCCATCAATTGATAGACAGGCTGCGCATGCTCCATCCCAAAGGTTTTGATACTGATTACCGGCACTCCCAACCATCCCACTACCCACAAAATGGCTAAAAACGACAGGAAAAATCCCGGAACCGAAATGAGGGCATACGACGAAAACACGGTCAGCCGGTCATACACCCCGCCTCGAAAGACCGCCCCATAAATCCCGGCAGGAAACGCCCACGTCCATACCAGAATCGTGGCCAGAATAAACAAGGGTAAGGAATTCAGAAATCGATCCCAAATTTTAGGCAAAACCGGCTGGCTGTCCTTGAACGACTTGAGTTCCCCGGAAGCCAAGTCTCTTATCCAATAGGCATATTGCATATAGAGCGGATCATCCAAATGGAAGGCCGCGCGAATTTTGGCGATATCTTCCGGTTTCATCCGGGGATTCATGGGATCCACTTCACTGGGTTCCCCTGGAGCCAGGTGAATAAAGGAATGGGCCAGAAAAGACACAATGACCAGCAGCACCAACCGTTGGGCAATATTACGAATAATGAAATTCCACATGATTGATCTGCTAGTAAGGTGAAGACCCGTGTTACCGCATCAGTTAAAAGTCCGGCGTCAACTCCAATTTTCGCCATTTGCGGAAATAAAACGTGATGTCCCCGCTTTTGGTGGGATAAATCTTTTTGAACTGTTCTATCCCATCCGGCCCTTTTTCAACCAAAACAATTTTCTTATCCAATACCCTGGTGCTTAAGGGTGCGTAAAGGAAGGTATAGGGTTGATCTTCATGAATCAGCTGATGTAGCTCGTGCGTCAATTCCTCCTGGCGATCTCTATTGTACTCCTGGCGGATTCTGACAATGAGCGCGTCAGCCCGTGGGTTCTTGTACCCCACAAAATTTAATTGTTGCGGACCCGCCTGGCTGGAATGCCAAATCTGATAGAGATCGGGATCGATGCCCATACTCCAGCCCAACACGACCGCATCAAAGTCTCCGGTATTCACAAAATCGTTCAGAAACACCGCCCATTCGAAGACCTGTGTGTTCACTTTGACGCCGATCTTTTTCCAGGCATTCTGCGCGATAGTCATCAAATTTTTTCTAATAGGATTCCCATTATTCGTAATCAGAGTAAACTCAAAAATTTTTCCATCCTTTTCGAGCCAGCCATCCCTATTCATGGTCCATCCGGCCTTTTCAAAAATCGCACGGGCTCCTTCAGGATCGTAGGGGAGAGGTTGAATGGACTGATCATACCATTCGGTATTTCGGGGATAGGGTCCGGTTGTCCGCTCACCTTCTCCATACACAAGATAGGTGATGATCTCATTCACATTAATGGCCATCCCCAAGGCTGTCCTGATCATCGGATCGGCAAATAATGGTTTTCTGTTGTTGTAGCCAATATAGTTGTAAGCAAATCCCAGGCTGCTAAACCATTGATAGCTCGGATCGTTTTTATACCGGTCGACCTGATGAGGCTGCGCACCATAAAAATCTATCGCGCCGGTTCGAAATTCTACTTCCTGGGTGAACAGTTCGGGAATGATGCGCATATAATATTCATGATATTCAGCCGGCCCTTCCCAATAGTCCTCATACCGTTGAAGATGAATAAATTCATCACCCTGCCATTCGACAAACTGAAAGCTCCCGCTTCCGACAGGATGTCGATTGAAACCACTCTCTCGCATCCCGAATGTCTGTTGAGCCTCCTCCGACAAGCCTCGCTCCTGCTTCTCCCGGGTTAAGGCCTCCTCATTGAGAAGATGCTCGGGGAGGATCCCCATCGTCCACGCATTGATGGCCGGCGAATAGAGGCGTTTATAGACAATTTGTATGGTCAACGGATCAAGAATTTCGACGGTCTTGATCGGCTCAAAGTCCGGAGTCCGTGGAGACAAATTTTTGGGATTCATGATGGCTTCATACGTAAACTTGACATCTCCGGCATCGAAGACATGTCCATCATGGAATTTCACTCCCTGACGAAGATGGAACAGAATGGTGGGATTGTGTTCGCCTACGGGAAGAATCTCAGGAAATTTGGCACGCAGGGGTTCTTCCAATTCCTTTGGAACCGGATCCTGAGGATGAATCAGTTCGTCATAAGGAAAGTGCTCAAAATACCGCTCACCGAGAACCGGCTTTAAGCGGTCGAATAAATCCTGGTCCACCTCCGAGAGCGTCAACGCCACTCGTGCCGGTACGTCAATGGTCACGGATAGGTCTTTGAGTTGGGGGTTGCCTTCCGCATTGGGCAGGAGAAGTGAGATGGATTCCGATCGTTGGCTGGAAGGTAATAATTCAATGGATTCCACCCTCTCCTGCAACCCCTCTATCGTTCCGGCCTTCCAAGCCTCATGAATCTTCTGAAAGAGTTTACTCCCTGTCACTTCCGTTCCATCCGGAAAACGATGATGCGGATTGACCAGGACATAGGCTTGTTCCGAAATATGCCAATCGGTGGCCAATCGGCCCCGAAGCTTCAAGTCTTCGTCCAAATCCAGCAACCCCTCAAACACGTGGCTCACAATATTGGAGCTGGCCGAATCCGCATTCAAAATAGGATTGAGAATTTTGGCGTCCCCGATTGACGCCTCAATGTAGGTCACGAGTCGATCGGGATTTCCGGCCGCCTGGTTTTCGTAAGTGGGAACCCAAAAATAGGATTGAACCAGAAAAATGACCAGGGTCAGCGGTATGAACAGCAAAAGACGTTTGACAAACATAAAGGTCTGAACCAACACAACACAGAGTAATACCCCAATGTTATCAAGAACCCCAAGGGGATGCTATGCCTGATTAATCCTTATCCACAAATCATCATGCCTCTGACGTGCATCTTCCCATCTACGCCTTGGATATGCCGAAAAAAAATTAATGGAGAGAAGGGTAACACGCACGAGACCGTGCTCAAGGGAGGACATGAAACTTCGTCTGGTCCGATTGGATCTGACCGGGACAGGAAGGGATCAGGAACGATCGTATACACGCATGAGGGAAATAGGACATAAGACAGAAATCTGCTCGCGTCAGAGCCCTTGAACGACCCGAAAATCTCCCGTTATTCGAAAGGAGGATGATAACAGCCCATCGCCACTCTGTTTTGATTTCGCAGTACCGGTCCGGTAGGAAATCAGGTCATAGGATCAGGTCGGGTACTAAGGTCTTATTGCATCCATTGGGAAAAATTACTCTTCGGATACACATCCCCGCCACAGTATCACATTATGAATGGGGCTTTTTCTCTGACTATGATAGATCGACTTTTACTTCTCCATCCTCAACGACGGTCGGGTAGGATCTCACATGACTGGAGGGATTATTGACACAATGCCCGGTTTTCACATTGTACTCCCAGCCGTGCCAAGGGCAGGTCACCGTCTCCCCTTCGACATCACCTTCACCTAAAGGACCTCCTCTATGGAGACAGGTGTTATCGATAACATGGAAGGCTCCATCCACGTTAAAGACGGCCAAACATTTCTCACCGGCCTCCACCACCATTCCTTTTCCCTCTTCCACTTCATCTATTTTCGCAATCCGCACGAATTCCGCCATAAGTTCTCCTCAAGAGTAATATGCTTTCCCTTACGATTTCTTCAAGGGATCGGTAATTTTTTTGAGTAAACTGGAAATGGGAGGGGCAGCGTCCCCGTTTCCTTTTTCCGCTTGGTCGATATTGGCCGTAAGAGTTTTTCCAATCTGAAGAAACGCCTGGGCCTGCGGCGACGAGGGATCAATGCTGACAATTGGAGCACCTTTATCTCCCCCCTCCCGGATGGCCGGATCGATCGGAATTCGTCCCAAAAATGGGATTTCAAATTTCTGAGCGGCGCGTTCCCCACCACCTGTCGAAAAAATTTCAGTCCGTTCGTGACAATGCCCGCAGACAAAATAACTCATATTTTCAATCACCCCGAGCAACGGGACATTCACCTTTTTGAACATCGTCATGCCTTTTCTCACATCCTGTAGAGCCACTTCCTGCGGAGTGGTCACGGTAATCGCTCCGGTCAACGGCACTAATTGCGACAACGTCAAAGGCACATCTCCCGTCCCGGGCGGTAAATCGATCAGCAAATAATCGAGTTCCCCCCAAACCACATCACGAAAAAATTGCTGGATCGCCGAATGGACCATGGGTCCCCGCCACACCACCGGTGTGTCTTCCGGCACGAAAAATCCCATGGAAATGACTTTCACTCCCTGTCCCTCGGCGGGCAGAATTTTGTCCCCATCCTTTCCCGGCTCTTTCGACACCCCGATCATCAGAGGAATATTCGGTCCATACACATCCGCATCCATTAATCCTACCGCATAACCTTGCTGCTTAAGCGCGACGGCCAGGTTCACGGTGACTGTGGATTTGCCGACTCCGCCTTTTCCACTGCTCACTGCGATGATGTGTTTCACGCCCGGCAATGGATTGCCTTCAGGTTGATTGGGTGGGGTCGCGGGACCGGCCGGGTTTTGTTCAGCAGCCATTCAATAATCTCCTTATGTCACAGACACTCATAATAAATTTTCACATATGCGACGCGTTAGACCAGTACCTCTTCTCACCATACCATTAGACCATGAATCAAAGAAAACCCGAAACCCTCATGGACCGAAGAGGATTTCGGGTCTCTCACCACACATGCACAATTGGGATAGGGGTACGAAAAGAAAAACGACGGGCAGAAACACCTACCCTAGTTGCGTGGCAAACTTTTTACGCGATCGACCGATGAGGGGTTCATGATGGTGCCGGCGATTTTCAGAAATCACCGGATCCAAAATTTCCCCACAGGTAATACACCGCCAACCCGAAAAATATATGGCCCCGGATTCATCAGCCACATCACCAAACTTATCTTGAATCATGATTCCCTGACAACGCGGACAATCCATATCAAGCACTCCTTCTCCCGGGAAAAAAATAATAAAATCAATGCGTATCTAATTGTCTATGAAAAGCAATCCATATGCCGTAATAAATCTCGCACAAGCACCTGATAAATAAGGAATTAATATAAAGCACCCCCCACAAATGTTTCAAAATGAAACCAATCAAATTAGATATCATGAATTAATATTACATAAGATATTGAAAATATATCATTTTAATACAAATAGCACAATTAGGTAACAATGTAGCCCAAAATGAAACGTTTTTAAGTTGTTTGAGTTATTCCAAATTGTTTGACTTTCCGCCATAAGGTCGATCGACCAATCCCCAACTGTTGAGAAGCTTCCTTCAGCCGCCAACCCGACTTGTCTAATGCCCGGCAGATGGCTTGTCGTTCCAGGGCCTCCAGTGATTCAGAGTCGGTCCATTCCCGATGCTCCCAACAGTACCGATGGAGGTCGGCTGGAAGATGCTCAAATTGAATCGTATCCTCTTCACAGCACACAAAGGCATGCTCAATCATATTCTGGAGTTCCCTGATATTGCCGGGAAACGGGTACCGACTGAGTGCCGTTAAACATTGCGGAGACAAGCTGATAATATGCTTGCCCATTTCCCGATTAAATTTTTCAAGAAAGTGATTCACGAGCAGGGGAATATCTCCCGTTCGCTCCCGTAGGGGGGGCAGCACAACCGGAATCACTCGTATACGAAAATACAAATCTTCCCGAAACCGTCCTTGTTGAACGGCTTCTTCCAAATTCCGATTCGTGGCCGCAACCACCCTCACATCCACCGAAACCGTATCATTGGACCCAACCCGCTCAAACTGTCCCCGCTCAAGCACTCCCAATAATTTCACTTGGGTGGCGACACTCATCTCCCCGATTTCATCAAGAAAGATTGTCCCACCATTCGCAATTTCAAACCGGCCCGGTTTATCAAAATACGCATTGGTAAATGCCCCTTTGACATGACCGAATATTTCACTCTCCAGAATACCCTCAGATAGACTTGAGCAATTCACCACGACGAAAGGGGCATCCTTTCTCGGGCTGTGGGCGTGTAACGCACAGGCAATTAATTCCTTGCCCGTTCCGCTTTCTCCGGTGATGAGAACGGAGGATTTCGAAGCGGCAATGATCGGCAATTTCGCCATGATGTCCTGCATGCGAGGACATCGACCTACCATATTATCCAGCTTGGTCTGCTCTCCCAGCCGATGTCTGAGTTCCGACACCTCTTCCACCTTGGCACTCAACTCGCGAACCAGCGAGATATCACGGATAACTTCGATTAATCCGATCAGCTTGCCTTCCTTATCCAATAAAAAGTCGGTATTGATGCTCACCGGAATATGTACGCCATCACGTCGACGAACCATCGCTTCAAAATTCGACACCCGCTCCCCCTGAAGCGCCCGCTCCAAAACACATTCCTTCGTCGAGCAGATATTGCTTTGGATCAGCACATCACAGGCTAAAAGTGTCCCCGCCGCATCGACGTTGTAGCCCAGCATCTTCTGCATCGCCCGGTTTAAAAAGGTCACACGTTTCTGCAGGTCAATCGTAATCACTCCGTCACTAATGCAATCCAGAATGATTTCTGCACCATTCGAACGAGACGATGATCCCATTTCAGCCATGATGTCTATGCCTCTCCTTAAAGATAACGGCTTCCGATTATAGCCAACACGCCTTTTCTTTCATCCGCATTTATGGTAGGAAGATGATGTGACGTCTTCCGAACAACGTGACCGGACCCGTCCCTGTTAGTGTAAGGCAACCCTATTCTGCTCCACAAACCCTTGCCGAAAACCATTTTGCCACTGTCCAAGAAGAACGGGGTTCTAGCAACCGGCTCGCCCCTGGTGAGGCATGCGGTACGCATTCTTGCCCATTGGCTACCCGATAGGAGGTCGCCTTTATCTGGAGGGCAAACGTCTTTCGGGCGCCTTTGTCGTGAGTTAAGGCACATTTCCGGATGATGGCCTTCGACTCTGTCTCTCTTTTGGCGGACCTTGCGCGGCTCCCCTATCCGGAAATTGATCCGGTCTTTTTTCGTATCGGGCCTCTGGCACTTCGATGGTATGGCCTCATGTATCTCCTGGGATTGGCAGGAGCCTATTGGCTGATCAAGTCCAGAGCCGCCACACGGAACGTCTCTCTCCCACCACAACAATTATCCGATCTTATTGTCTATGCCGCCTTTGGCGTCTTTCTCGGAGGGCGCTTGGGATATGTGTTGTTTTATAACCTTCCCTTTTATCTGGACCATCCCCTCAAAATCTTTGCGGTATGGGAAGGGGGAATGTCATTTCACGGCGGGCTGATCGGCACATGTATCGCGATCTGGATCTTTTGCAAAACCCGCGGGTTTCCTGTTTGGCCCATCGCCGACTTAGCCGCAGGAGCGGCTCCAATCGGGTTGGGCTTTGGACGGATGGGGAATTTTATCAACGGAGAATTATTCGGGCGGCCAACCGACGTCGAATGGTGCATGGTATTCCCCCACGGCGGCCCGGAGTGCCGGCACCCTTCGCAACTCTATGAGGCAGGCCTGGAAGGCGTTGCACTCTTTGTTCTTTTATGGGTCATCAACCGCCGGTCAACTCCACCGGGAACCATGTTTTGGACCTTCATCTGCGGATATGGCGTCGCTCGATTTATTGTAGAATTTTTCCGTGAACCGGATAGTCATTTGGGATTTATCTTCCAGTGGATCACGATGGGTCAGTTACTTTGTATCCCGATGGTTGCGGTCGGGGTATTCATGATTGTCCGGGGCTACAAACGGGCCTAACCCTCCCCCCTTCACGCTTTCTTTTCGGATTTCGAGAACACTCCAATACGAAAGTTAAAACCCCCTACCTCCGCCGCCTGGAGTGGCTCCCCCACCGAATCCGGGCATGACCGGGGTCGAGGTGGCTTCCGCAGGGGCATCAGGAACATTGCCATACCGTCGAAGCGGTGGAGAATTCCAAATCACCTTATTGCCGGGAGCAAGGTTAGCGGCCTCAATGAAATGTTTCTTCGCTCCGGCTTGATTTCCCATTTTGTCCATACACAGTGCGAGATTATAGTGGGCTTCGGCCAGATCGGCTTGTTGTTGGACTGCAACCTGAAATTGTTGACGTGCCGCTTCCCACCGGCCTTCGTCAAATAAGCGCTTGCCTTCGGTCATAACCTGCAACACCTGGGTATCCACATTTGGAGGAGGGGCCAAGGCGGTTAACGGCGCGGGTTTGTCAGATGTGCACCCTCCCGTCGCCATCATGATGCAATAGACCCCAACGCATATCTTCATCCTCCAATTCCTCATCGCTCCCTCCTTCTCAGTTATGGTTCGTGTTGAAATATATTTCCATCGGTTCCCAGAGACACCGTGACGACTTCACCAAGACGAATAAAAAAGAGTTTACACCCTTTGACCACCGGACCCAAGCATTGGCGTGCGGCCCAGGCATAGGCATGCGCTTGTTCCCGGTAAGTCTCCGCCCGCGGTCCCACGGCACGAGAGGATACGTGATCCGTTTTATAATCGCCAACCCACACATCGCCATCGATTTCATAGACCACATCCATCACCCCCTCCATCACACAGGTCCGTGGCAAAGAATGCTCATAATGCCTGACAGGCCATGGCACCGCAAATGGAACCTCCCGACCGAGAATCGTTGCCCTCCGCAATTCTCGATACGCCGGTGAGAGGAGAAAGTGATCAAAGAGGGTTTCAAGTTCTCTGACCATCCCATTCTTGTCCAACTCTAACTGGCCTGGTAACTGACGTTCGCAAAAATCGACAAGCGCACTGTGTACCCATTCAGGTTTACTCTGAAAATCCCACCGTTGAAGCAACCGATGCATCACAATCCCAAGACGTTGACCGGTCTCACGTGAAGCCTGTCCCCTCTCTCCCCGGTCCTGGACCCATTTTGCCTGATGCAGCATAGAGGGATTGACGTAAGCCTTCGCTTCCTTGGCCTGTTGCCATCTCACGTCACGGGTATCCCATTGTGGCGTCGAGATCACCGCCCCATGACCACCATCCGTACCAGCATGTGGCAGTGAAGCCTTCCAGGATTTCAACACTGCGGGCGTGACAACGGTGTGAGGAATGGAAATCCCTCCCACACGCACAACACTCAGCTCTGAATTACCAAACTCTCCTTCAGCAATCCCCTGAATAAGACTCAAAGGGCTCTCCCCGCCCACTTTCGGGAGTATGCCCCCTGATAAGATTAATCGCCCTCGGGCTCTGGTCATTCCGACATAGAGCAGACGTCGCTGTTCGGCGGCTTCTCGGATCCGTTGCTTTTCCCACAGAGGCACCTGGCCTGCATTCCACACAGGTGGCAACGTGCACCCGTACAAGCCGCTAATCCAGTCAAAGGTAATGTGTGTCCCACGATCCAGCCCTGTCGCCTTCTGATGCAACCCGGGTAACATCACCACGGGGAATTCGAGTCCTTTGGCCTTATGAATCGTAAGGACCCGGACCGCATCTAATGAGGTCTCTTCGGCCAAAGGGGCTTCCGGCTCTGCGGGATGGGTCATGAGGGAATTGACCAATCGCTCCACCCAGGCAGAAAACGAGAGAGAAGGAATGGCCGCCTGCTCACTCATCAGGTCGCGAAGCTTCCAGACATTCACCACCGCCTGCTCACCATGGCTCGAAGCCGCGGCCAATTCTACGAGAGGAAGTTGCTGAAACAGGTGATCAAGCAATTCAGGAATAGGCCGTCGGTTTGCCTGGTCATGAAGCCAGGCCAGCCGTTGGAAAAGCCCCTGAATGACTGACTGTTGGGAACTCCCCCATGCCTCAAGTCTTTGAGCCTGACGGATATCCAACGGTCCAAGTTTCATGACATCCATAATCTCCTGATCCGTCAGGCCCCCTAAGGAAGAACGGAGAATGCCTACAAGGGCCAGAGCATCGGTGGGGTCATCCAGAACGCGAAGCACATTCACCACATCAATCACTTCCTGGCGCCGGTAAAAATGCCGCTCACCATCGGCCATGCAGGGAATGTTGTGGCGCTGCAACGCTTCAAGATACATCTGCGCATTGGTAAATTTTCTTAACAACACCGCGATATGCCCGGGACGCAAGGAAGTTCTCACTTCCTTCTCCACAATCCACTGGCATCCCGACTGCAATTGTTCTCCAATCCACCCCGCCAACCATTCGGCTTCCACCCGTGTGGCCCGTTCAGCATCCCATTCGTCTTCCCCCTGAGAGTTCGCCATGACACAGATCTCCATTCCTGTCGAGCCTGCCCCCCCCTCTCTCATCCGTCCGACTGCCAGGGGGACATTGGGGGGTTGCACATTGGCTTGAGGAATGAATAACCGGTCAAACACGGCATTGACGGCTTCAAGAATAGCCCCATCACTACGAAAATTGGTCAGAAGAGTACACACGATCCCTCCATCATGCGTCACTTTTTCAACCACCTGATCGAACGCCTCGATATCCGCTCGCCGAAAGGCATAGATCGATTGCTTGGGATCACCCACAATAAACAGCTTCCCCGGCACAAGCTGGATATCCCGCCAAAACCTCCCGTACTCATGTGGGCACTCACTTAGATAAAGCAAGATTTCATATTGAACCGGATCCGTATCCTGAAACTCATCAACCATAATGGCCGCATAGGTCCTCTTCAATTGCTCTCGGACCATGGGATGATCCCGTAAGAGATCTCTGACCCGGATCAAGAGCCCATCAAATCGAATCCATCCCTTCGCCGAAAATTCCCGTCGCACTCGCGCCGCAAACGCCCCAACCACACGGAAGACCTTACATAACAGGGCTTCATTGACCTGCAACAGCTGTTGCGCAGCTTGAATCGCCCGCCTGGCATCTTGGAAATCCGACGCATTCCATTCTCCCGGAGCCTTGCCAATGGTGGAATCAAGCAGGGCTTTCTCGTTATCAGACACATGCAAGTCCATTGGTGGCTTCCCATGGCCCACCCAATCGAATATCCGTTCAGCAAGAGATAAGAGCTTCTCAATTTTTCGAGGTTTGGCTCGATCGTATTGCATCAGCAATGACCGGACCTGATGCTGTTTATTCTGTAGCCACGTTCGAAAGGCCGGAGAGGAACCTTCGGCACGCACTTGCTGCTCTAATTCAGGAATAGAAACCTGATCCTGACAGAGCGAAAATGCAAAGGATCGAATCTCTTGCAAACCTACGTGATTGAGCACGTCCTGCCACTGGGCATGCGCGGAACCCTGTGCACCTAATTCCTGTTCCAACCAGGCTTCCCACGCATTTTGAAAGGTCTCAAGAAATTCAGTCCCTTCATCCTCATGGAAATGAGGGTCGACTCTGGCTTCCAGGGGATACAGACGAAGGACATGAGCCGCAAAACTATGGAGCGTGGCAATTTGCGATTTCTCCAGATCACGCAAGGCGACCTGAATTTTCCCCCTCACATGCGCTGTGGACACATGATAGCGTTGCTTGAAATCCTCGAGGGCCGTACCACCACCGGAACCCTCACGTCCGGTCTCCGCCTCACAATCAGCCAGCAGCCCGCGCAACCGGTCACGGAGCCTCGCTTTCATCTCATTGGCAGCTTTATTCGTAAAGGTCAGAGCCAACATGTCCGTCAAGCGTAACGGATCTGGTTCCCGCAGAAGCGCATGAATCAGTCGATTCACCAATAGCGTTGTTTTACCTGTCCCGGCTCCGGCCAGCACCACGACATTCCGATCAAACGTGGTTTCCGCCATCAGTCGCGCATCGGCATCGGGAAGACGTTCGAGATTATTCATTGATGGCTCGTTGCTTTCGTCCTTGCCGAAACTCTTTCGCCAAGGGAATCCCGTACGCCCTCAACCACGAGGGATAATGCTGAGACCGACAGGTCACAGACCATGAGCAGTCACGACAATAGGAACCGGGTAGAACAAAGAACTGCCCTGCGCGTATGCCCTCGACCCAGCGACGAATGGTCCGCAATAATTGATCACCAGTATGCGTAGCCCAGATCGAACTATGAAAGGATGAAAAGGTGAGAGGGGCAAGATTTAAGGGACGGATAAACCGGAATTCCACGGAATGAATCTCAGGATCCGGCAACATCATTTCTTTGAAATCCTCTCCAGAATGGCCCGGCAGGCTCAAAGAAGACATCATGGAATATAAAGCAGGTTGTAACCGTCGACCTCTCAGGGCTTCGTTGACGAGATCGGGGCCTTCAGTTCGAGTCGTCAATCCACCCGAAAACTTATAATCCACAATACGAGTCCTTGAGTCATCGGAATGCCGGTCCACGCGATCTACTCGTCCATGAATCTTTAACAAAGATGACCCTCCCGGCCCCTCGCTTACAATCTCTCCCGCAGCCCCTATCTCACAATACTCCGGCATTATGGCCTGATCGACATACTCCTGTTGATCGTATTCGATCATCGCAGCTACCACGGTAGCTAATTGTGCTTTCATTCTTTCCCACAGGACCACATACCCTTTTCCATAGAGTGTCGCATATTCATCGCATACCTGATCAGTGGTCGAGGCGATTAAGGAAGAGAGTTGAACGGGCTCTATTGGAGTGACCGGCCATTTGTGATCGATGAGATATTGATAGACGTGTCGAAGAATGGCATGTCCTAATTCCCCCCAAATCCGACTTGGGATGTCGCGAGAAATAGGCTCTCGAAGATTCCGTGTCCGCAAACCATGTTCCATCCAATACCGGAAAGGACATTGGGCATAACGTTCCAACGCTGTCGGTGACAACCCCCGGGACAAGAGATCCTGCCAATGAGCCCCTTCGACCCCTAAGATCCCGTCAAACGATCCCGCGCCTGTGGACGTCCTTTCTAGAGAAGCCACCGCCTTGAGACCATGGCGAAACAATTTCCACCAGAACGAAGGCTCCAAAGAATCGGTTTGTATCGCACGCCCCTGAAGCAGATACCGCAGGCGGGTTTCCTGTCTGGTTTCTTCCCCGGGAGAAAAGTATGGAATCCCCACCCGCTCAGCCACACGCAACGGCACGCTGATCTCCGATTCAGAACAGCCCGGTACATCCCTCACGCATTCGGTTAAGAGAGGAGACGGCAACAGCGGGCGCCCCTTGTGGTCGGCACGTTGATACACGAGGTACACCCGGTCACGAGCTGAGTGTCGAAGCAACGCAAACAACAGAGCCTCTTCATCAAACCCATGCATCTTTTCATCAATTTTATATCCAAGACTTTCCGCCAACACCCTTCGATCCCCGTCACGCAAAAATGCATCCTCCCGAACTACACGTGGAAAGACCTGATCATTCAATCCGAGAATAAAGACAGTTCTAAAGGCATGGCCTCGCGCCGCCATGGCATCGAACACCTGCACCCCCAAAGGGCTTTGTCCCGGAATAGGCATTCTCGTCCCTTCCAAGGCTTCTCGAAACACGTCCACCCATGCCCCCCAGGTCACTTGAGTACCGACCCGATCCAGCTGTTTTACCTGTGTCATGACCTGTTCAAATGCTTGTGCAAGATTTGCCGTATGCGTCTGTTCTTGCTCTTCCATTTGAGAAGATGTCTCTTCTTGAAGCCAGAAAAGATGCGTATGCACGAGTGCCTCAAACGCGAGGGTCAATTCGCCAATCGATCCTGATTCTGGAAGAGCCTGACAATCGGCCACGAGTTGGCCCACGACGGTAGCGCACTGCTGTAATGCCGCAGACGCTTCTTCCAGCGGTACTCCGATCTTGCGCTGCCAGTCCCCCATTGATGCTGGGTCATTCCCGACGGCTGCAAGGCGTTCCCAATCTTCCCGACCTTGCACAAGACGCCAATGACGAATGGCCTGACCCCATATCGGCTTTTGTTCATGGCCGGAACGTCCGTTGACCGACAGGCTTCGATAATAGGGAGAGGTCACGACATTCAGCATTGCCTGCCAGGGGTACCGTTCTTCCCTCAAGCCGGCAAGCTGCCACCAAAGCTTGGCAACCGGGTCTTCCAACAGAGGCAAGGTCGCTGTGGTGCAAAAGGGAATTCGATGCTCCTCAAACACCCGCTGCAGAAATAGCCCATATGGCTCGAGAGTTCTCGCCACCACCCCAATCTCATGAAACGTATGGCCAGTCGTTTCCACCGCATGCACAATGGTTTTGCAGGTAAAAACCAGCTCACCTTGACTCCCAATCACATTGACCACCTGCACGGGCGGGGATGATACCGTCCGATTCGCTAACTCGAAGGGTTCGTGCCTAGCCTGAAGAGGTTGGCACACCACTCCGGCTTTTAATAAATGTCGATCGAGAAATCGTTGAGCAAATTGATAGGCAGGTTGATCGGTAAGGGGAAAGAATACCTTCACGGCATTGGTACGAGCCACCTCTTCCAATAGAGAAAGCTGAACCTGCGTGATGTCGTAAAACCCGTAATAGATGACTTTCGAGAGTCTGGCAACAAACGGTGAGCACCTCACCCAGGGAGTCACCACATTGGCCAAATCTTCCGGCAAGCCCACCCCTAATTGTCGGCTCAAATTCCCGATGGCCTCCTGAAGGTTCAGTAAGCCCGTTAGGCGAGTGACGGCAATCTCATCGAACAATCCCTCTTCCACCGCACGGAGAGCCAGGGGTGGCTCTACTTGCGCTTCCAGTAAATCCCGAAGACTCCGCCACACGGCCTGCCTGAGACCCGATGAACCTTGAAGATCCGCAAAGGGTCCGACCGTTTGCCCACTCTTTTCCAAAAGTACGGCTAAAAGATATTCATAGAAAAAATCGCCGACGAGTTCAAACGCAGGCACCCCTGCTTCCAGAGAACCCCGTGCCGCTTGCTCGGCATAGAGATGGAGGGCAAACTGATGGAATGTCAGAACATGGAGATCGAAGAGCGAACAGGAATACTCGGCGCACAATAACCACTGAAGCCTCCTTCGCAATGAATCTGAAGGAACAAGAATGGCCACCGGTGCGGCGGAATCAGCCGACTTGATCTGCTGGACCGTTTCGACAAGAGCTGATTCGAGGTGAGGAGAGAATGGGCCGCTGACAAGCGTAAACATCCGGACTTTTGCGTTCGATCGGAGACAGGTTATTAAACCGATCCTGCCGATTTCTAGCCGGTTTCTGGTCCTATGAGCTCGCCATTACAATCAGGGCAACTCCAATCCCCGTCAATCAGGGACATGGGATCACCACAGAAGGAACATTCCGGCGGAGGACCGGAAGGAACCCTGGGAAGGACGGGCAACTCAATATCTAATTCTATTTCGTCTTCATCTTCATTGTTCATAGGAAAACCTTGTTTATTCTTCTGGGTCGTTATCTCCTTAGAAATTGTATCATGAGGAGCTCTTGTAGAAAGGAAAACCTGATTTTATCCCTCGACTTCCTCTTTTTTTGGTTTTGACTTCGCCTTCGCTTGCAGCGCTTTCTCAGCACTCTCACGTGGCGGAACCCCAATAAAGGTCAAACGTCCATTGATCAGGGTTGCAGGCACTGCACGAATAGAATGTCGCTCCGCAAGTTCTTGACCGGCCTCTGATGTAATATCAATCTCCCGGTAGCTAAAACTATATTTGACCCGCATGCCCTTCCACAGCGTTTTCGCACTAGGACAGGCTGAACAGGATTTGGACACCAACAAGGTCACATTCGCCATTGCATTCACTCCTCCTTGATAAACTTCCCAATGGTGTCATGTTAGCACTGACGAAAATAGGCGGGCAAGGTAAAACGAAGAAACTGTGGTTCACGCCAGGAGAGAACAACCCGAAAGCAGACAACAAGATGGACGTGCGGATTACATCTTGCGAGGTTCGAGTTCAATGATGCCTTTGCGAATGGCCAGGATGGCTGCTTGGGTTCGATCAAAGACATGAAGCTTATGGAAGATATTGCGGACGTGATTTTTGACCGTCTTTTCACTGAGATCCAAGACGTTCGCAATTTCCTTATTTGTTTTTCCATCCGCCACTAATTGCAGTACGGTGATTTCACGGTCGGTGAGATCGTGTTCCAAAATCCCGCGCTTCTTTCCCTTGCCTTCAGACAGTAAAGAAAACTCAACCAGAATTTTACTGGCAACTGATGGATGAATAAGAGACTCTCCTCGCGCAATGGTCCGAATCGCAGACACAATTTGCGCCGAATCACTATCTTTGAGTAAATAACCGGTGGCTCCGGCCCGCACCAGATCAAAAATGTATTGCTGTTCTTCATACATCGTCAGGGCCACGACCCCGATGTGAGGAAATTCCCGTTTAATGATACGCGTGGCTTCCACTCCGGTCATACCTGGCATACTGACATCCATGAGAATCACATCCGGCATAAGCAGTCGGGTTTGTTCGACGGCCTCTCCGCCATCCTTCGCTTCCCCTACGACCTGGATATCGTCCTTAGTTTCCAGAATCGCACATAACCCTTCGCGCACCACACGATGATCATCAACGATGAGGACTTTAGTTGTTTTAGGCATAAGGCACCTTTTCCTTTAATATCAGAGGAATGAAAATTTCAACCTTCGTGCCGGTGCCGGGCTTCGACACCCACTCCACGTTTCCGCCTAACATTCGCGCCCGCTCCGTCATACTTCTGACTCCGAAATGATCCCATTTTTCAGGATTCTGCCCCTCTGCCATGACGTCAAAGCCCTGGCCATTATCTGAGACTGTCGCTTTCAAGACATCTTTTTTGAGCGTGACTTTTACAATGACCTTCGTGGCTCCGGCATGCTTGGCGACATTGCTTAATGCCTCCTGGACCATGCGAAACACAAAGACTTTCGCTTTCGGATCAAGTTGAGATTCATCCCCACTCCCTTCAAACTCAGTCCGTATCCGGTGCTCCCTTTCATAGGCCTTCAGATAATTTGACAACGCCGGTATAAAGGCTAGATGATCATATTGCCCTGGGCGAAGATTATAGACCACCTCCCTGGCCTCCTGAATGGCATGCTTCAATTGCACGGTCGTCTGGTTGAGCATCGTCAAACACTTGGGGGGATCCTCCGCCACCAATTCACGGACACGCTCCATCTTCAGGCTTACTCCCACCAGAGTTTGCACCAGACCATCATGAATCTCACAGGCAATGCGCGTCCGCTCCTCATCCACCGCTCCTTCGGCTTCCTCCTTAACATATAAACGAAAAAGCGATTGATACCGGGTGAGGGTATTTTCGATTTCGGCAGAAGCACGGATTCTGGCTTCAATCAATTGCCACATGAACTTGGCACTCGCCCCCCCCACCAAGGCTAAGTGGGGAGCATGCGACTCAAGAAGGGTTTTCTCAACATCGGGATCGCCCGTCACGTCAATCACCAAATCCACATCTTTGATCTTGAGCAAATCTTGATAGCGGCGAAGAACAGGAATCCCGATTTTTTTAGCAAGACGAACACCCGTCGTGTGCGGACGAATTTCACTCAATCCTACGACGGTGACCAAGGGATCTTCTGCAAAAATTTCCATAAGTGCGGTACCCCCATGCCCACCACCAATAATCGCCACCCGACTGGAGGTCACTTTTGAATTTGATCGCCGTAGATTACGTTTAATGATGCGTGGGGAACGAGGGGAGGGTTTGGGTGAGGGTTTGGGGGATGGCATAGATACCCACTTTTATGATCGAGGCCAGATTGAAGATTTTTTCAAAGAGAAGATCCCTACTTTTGTCACATTATGATACGGCCGAAACGGGGGGATTCGTTATCCGCCACAGACAAATGAGCATGACTCAGGACACCCTGGTGTCTTGGGTTAAAGCCCGTATGGTATCCATAAATTGATCAATGTCTTTAAATTCACGATACACCGAGGCAAACCGGACATACGCGACGGGATCCAATTCTTTTAAGGCCCGCATGACTTCTTCTCCGACGGTTCGGCTTGGCACTTCTGTTTCTCCAAGATCCTGAATACGTTTTTCAATCCGATCAACCGCCGCACCTAACGCTCCAATACTGACCGGCCGCTTTTCACAGGCCTTTTTGAGCCCTGCTAAAATTTTGGCCCGGTCAAACGGCTCTCGTCGATTGTCTTTTTTGACCACCATCGGCAAATTTTCTTCGATTCGTTCGTAGGTGGTGAACCGCCGCTTACAGCCTAAACATTCGCGACGGCGCCTGATGACTTCTCCTTCACGTGCGGTCCGCGAATCAATGACCTTATCTTCTAACTGGTCACAAAAAGGACATTTCACGAGAGAGCGGCCCTTACCTTAAGAATGGAAGGCGTTGGAGGAAGGTTAGTATGGATGAAAAATCGGAAATCGTGAGCACAGGTCTTTGACATCCCGCAGAATCCGTTTATGAAGGGACGTCTCCTGAGAGTGTTGGATGACCTCATCCATCCAGGAAAGAATCTGCTCCATCTCGGGTTTCTGCATGCCACGGGTTGAAACCGTCGGCGTGCCAATACGAATACCGCTTGCGACCGCCGGTGGTTTTTCATCAAACGGCACAGCATTTTTATTGACCACAATACCTGAAGCATTGAGAGCGGCCTCGGCTTCTTTCCCTGTCACGCCTTTGGGAGTCAGATTCAAAAGGAACAAATGATTGTCGGTCCCACCGGAAACCACCCGATATCCCCGCTTCACAAATCCTTCAGCCAGCTCCTTGGCGTTCGCCAGGACTTGTTGTTGATAGGTTTTAAACCCAGGAGACAGGGCTTCTTTAAAAGCCACCGCTTTGGCGGCAATGATATGCATGAGCGGCCCACCCTGAATTCCAGGGAACACCATTTTGTCAACGGCCTTGGCATGCTCTTCTTTGCACATAATCATGCCGGAGCGCGGACCACGCAATGTTTTATGCGTCGTAGTGGTGACAAAGTCAGCATAGGGAACCGGGCTTGGATGCAACCCGACCGCAATCAAACCCGCAATGTGGGCAATATCAACAAGTAGATAGGCACCAACCGATTTCGCTATCGCCTGAAAACGCGGGAAGTCAATAATTTTGGAATAGGCGCTGGCACCGACAACAATCATACGAGGGCGGACTTCCTGAGCCTGCTGCTCTACGACATCATAATTGATCTCCTCAGTTTCCCGATCAACTCCATAGGAAAATGCCTGAAACAGTTTTCCTGAAAAACTTACACGGCTGCCGTGGGTAAGATGCCCACCATGGGCCAGATCCATCCCTAAGATGGTGTCTCCTGTTTTGAGGACCGAAAGATAGGCCGCCATATTGGCTTGGGAACCAGAGTGGGGCTGGACATTTACATGTTCACACCCAAAAATTTCTTTGGCTCTCGCAATGGCCAAATCTTCAACCGTATCCACATGTTGACATCCGCCGTAATATCGCCGGCCGGAATAACCTTCCGCATATTTATTGGTCATCAGACAGCCTTGGGCACCCAGAACCGCGGGGCTGGCATAATTTTCTGACGCGATAAGAACTAGGTTTTCCCGCTGCCTTTTTTCTTCAGCCCGAATAGCCGCATACACCTCATAATCAGTGTCACGGATTGCTTTGAGTGTACCAACAGAATGTCTCATCGCTTACTCGACGACCGCTTCATTGGCCTGATCTTTCTCTGATTCCCTTTCAGGAGTAGCCTCTTCTGCAGCTTTTTTCACAAGGGTCACATTAATTTTGGGAACAACATCCCGATGAAGCTTAATGGCAACCGAAAAGGTCCCTAACTCCTTTAGAGGCTGTGGCAATTGAATTTTCCTTCGATCTACCTCTACGCCTTGAGCAGCCAATCGTTCGGCCACATCTTTGGATGTCACAGACCCGAATAGCTTGTCGTCTTTTCCGGTTTGCACTTCGAACGTCAGGGAAATTTTTGACAGATTCTTCCCCGACTCGCCTAAAGACTCTAATTCTTTTTTGGCCTTTTGGTCTATTTGCCGCTTGATATGTTGCAACAGTTTGACCTGTCGCTCTTCAGCTACGACAGCTTTTTTCCTCGGGAGTAAATAGTTCCGTGCATACCCTTTCGTCACAGTCAACACATCTCCCAAATACCCTAAACCATCTACATTTTCCTGCAAAATAACCTTCATAAAACACGTCTCCTTAGCCTAGCGAATAAGGGAAACATCTTAAGCCTGGGTGTAGAAAAAGTCAATGTAATTGCCGAATATATCATATGAAGATGCCTCTCTTTCATAATAGGAGGTCAACCTACAGACATGGTTAGGATAACCAGACAATTCCACAGAGAATTTTGAAACAACCCTTCCCAAAATATGCTATGCTCCTCCATA
>BQIW01000080.1 GCA_021604105.1 Nitrospirales bacterium
GTTTAACGCCGCGATGGCGGCCATCAAAACCAAAGTCTGGAAACCGATCTACGAGGCTTACCGGACTCAAGGCTGGAGCACGACCGCCTCGTTGGTGATCATCGCCAGAAAAATCGCCCGAGCGGCCTGGTCTATTCACCATTACCGTACAACATTTAATCCAGAGCGGATCACACAATGCTTGACATAAACCATAGAATCTCAGGGCATGCTTTTTTGAACCGACCCGGAGCCTTTGAGGAGGAATCTTATCCTGCGCAAATTTGCCCTTGAACATCCTTATTATTCAACTCTCCCCTTAATCCTGTTTACAACCGCTCCATGACCGCACAATGAAAGACAAGTTTCGCGGATAATTGACATTTCGACAAGTGGGTATGTGAAATTTTTTCGAAACGGAAGTATATGCCATAGGCTAATTCGAGTGTCATATACTATTGTTATCATAGAGGTAAAGGGCGGATTTTCCCCACGAGTGATTGTTTACTCAATCTAAACCTCCTTTTTCAGGACTGACCACATACCGTATGTTCCTTATATGAAGAGTTTCCTGTTACATCCCAAAGAGCCATGGTCATAAAAATACAGCTTTTGAGAGTCCCCGGGTGTTACCCTATCTCTATGCACTCAGAACACTTACAACCCCCCCAACGTGATCCAGAAGGAGAGTCCTCGTCTTCACCTCAAAAAAGCAAAAAAAGAATCCAAACTCAAATTCACCGGCGTCAGAAAGCGAAAGCAGTTGCTCCTCTGGAAGACGAGTGGAATGACCAATCTGATATCCCTCCTAATCTACGGACTCCGTCGTCGGAGATGAAAAAACCCTAGATTGTTTGCTTGTTGTGTGGTGATGGCAAATCAGGGCAGGCTTCAATGGCCATGTGCGGGTGTTTGATTTAAGTCAGATATTGGAGGGAAGCCCGCTTCAAGCTTCTACCTGATATGTCATTTCCTTTTTTATCGCTTCAAATTTGCGTGTGTATGATGGATTCTTGTGGGCCTTCTCCATTTAATGGACATCGGCTGCGCACAAAAGTTTCATTCTATTCCGCATTCAGAGTTCTCTACACAACCTTCTGGTTAGGCTCTACTTTCTCTTTCTCGATTTATGGGGTGAATTGAAATTGAACGTGGATTGAAAAAAGGATATAAAGCTGGAAAGGTGACGAAATTCAAGAATGAATTTAAGTTTTTTTACCTAAATGTGGCAGGGAATTTTTCCCGCACTGAAAAGTCAGGAGTCCCACGCCGCCTAAACTAATGGGATGGGGAATTTATTCTTTTCCACTTCCGGGTATTTTTTCTCCTCATGGAGATGAAAAAACTATTTCAGGGCTAGTACCGGTGTCTTTCATGGCACCCAATGCTATGAAATCTTATGAAAAATTTACATTAATCATAAATCCGAGGCATGTTGGTCTGAATGGTCCCTGAGCCTGTTAGGTCTTTCGTTCCATTGATTCACAAAAAAACAGGGTGCTACGATGCCGGCCTTGGTAGAAGGCTTTGAATTGTAAACTATTTTAGGGGAGTCTCCGGATGTCTGGCTCAGACCTCCTCCTGGATTATCTGACCAAGTTCCTTCCCATTCTGATCTTCATCGGCTTAGCCATGGGGTTTGGCTTGGTCACTCTTGTTCTCTCCTATCTAGCTCAGCCTAAATATCCCGAACCCGAAAAGCTTTCGACTTACGAATGTGGATCTGAGCCCTTTTCGGATTCACGTATGCCATTTCCGATTCGGTATTATGTCATCGCGATGCTGTTTGTGATTTTTGATATCGAGGTGATCTTTCTTTATCCTTGGGCAATTACTTTTAATCAGTTGGGCGTGATCGGGTTTATTGAGATGATGATATTTATTGGATTATTTGTCGTGGCGTATGTGTACGCTTGGCGCAAAGGGGCTTTGGAATGGGATTAATTCAAATCGGGAAGCCACAAAAGGACGGTGATCTGGGGATTATGACCCTTTCCCTGGAAAAAGCCGTAAATTGGGCCCGAAAAGGCTCTCTCTGGCCCATGACGTTCGGCTTGGCCTGCTGCGCCATTGAGATGATCGCCGCCGTGTCTTCCCGCTATGATATTGACCGATATGGCGCAGGAGTGTTTCGTGCTTCGCCCCGTCAATCTGATTTGATGATTGTGGCGGGAACCGTCTGTCGCCGAATGGCTCCGGTTATTCGAAAAATTTATGACCAGATGCCTGAACCGAAATATGTGATTTCCATGGGGTCATGTGCCACTTCAGGCAATATTTATGATAGTTATAGCGTGGTTCAGGGGGTTGATCGGTTCGTTCCCGTCGATATTTATGTGCCTGGTTGTCCTCCAACCCCGGAAGCATTGTTTGATGGGATCTTGAAATTACAGGACCGGATCATGCAGAAACGGGTGTTTACTAAACAACCGGAACAGGTCAAAGTCTAGAGAAAGTCACGGATCACTCATGCATCCGATTGCAGAAAAGATTCAAAGCCGATTTCCTGAAGGATTTGTGGGTGCTAATGAATGGCGTGGAGACTTGGCGATTACTGTCAAGCGGGAAACCCTGCATGATGTCTGCTCATATATCCGGAAGGATCCTGACCTGGACTGCGATTACATGGTACATGTCAGTTCAGTAGATTGGCCTGATGACGAAGAACGATTTGAAGTAGTCTATGAAGTCTACTCAATTCGAAAACGCCACCGCATCCGAATCAAAACCCGAGTTCCTGAACACGATTGTCTGGTTGATTCCATGACGGATCTTTGGATGGGAGCGGATTTCATGGAACGGGAAGTGTTTGACATGATGGGTATCCGGTTCAATCGCCATCCGGACCTTCGCCGTATTTTGATGCCGGATGATTACACAGAAGGATATCCGCTTCGCAAAGATTTCCCCGTTCAGGGCAAGGGCTGGCGTGATTCCTTTGATTTTTTAAACGACCCGACTTGATTGCCAAGCCCCTATCGGGGAAAAGTGAGTCCATAGACTCTAGGCCGATATCATGAAACTGGAAGATCAACGTACGACCGTCTATAAAGTCGATCCGAATCACCCGGAAACGGAGTCATTGCCCACCCTCCGGACGGAAGAGTTGCTTTTAAACATGGGGCCACAACACCCGAGTACGCATGGGGTGTTGAAGGTAATTTTAGAGCTTGAGGGTGAGCGAATTGTGAAATCAACGCCGGTACTAGGCTTCCTTCATCGAGGAGTCGAAAAACTGGCTGAGGGTGGAACGTATCACCAGTTTATTCCTCATACCGATAGACTGGATTATGTGTGCGCGATGTATAACAACTTCGCGTACTGTCGAGCTGTTGAAAAACTCATGGATATCACGCTTCCCGACCGGGCGGAATATCTCCGGACTCTCGTGGCGGAAGTGCAGCGTATTATCGGCCATCTGTTCTGGTTGGGCACCCAGGCATTGGATATCGGGGCGATGACCGTGTTCTTTTACACGTTTCGTGACCGGGAGATTTTGTTGGATTGGTTCGACGAACTGTGTGGCGCCAGACTGACAACCAGCTGGTATCGTATTGGCGGTGTCGAACGCGATTTCACCCCTTCGTTGACAGAAAAGGTCCAAAAATTTCTGGACTACTTTCCTCCCAAGATTGAGGAATATGTGGTATTTTTGGAAAAAAACCGAATCTGGTTAGCCCGGACACGTGGGGTGGCCGTCATCTCCGCGGAAGATGCGCTGAGTTTTGGATTGAGCGGTCCCACTTTGCGAGGATCCGGAGTCGATTACGATCTGCGGAAATATGAACCTTACAGCGCGTATCCTAAATGTGAATTTAGCGTGCCGGTGGGAAAAAATGGAGACACGTACGATCGGTACTGGATTCGGATAGAGGAAATGCGTGAAAGTATTAAAATTATTCAACAATGCTTGCAGCAAATGGAGCCAGGGCCGATTTTGGCTGATGTGCCGAGTGTGACTTTGCCTCCTAAGGATCGGGTATTTACAAATCTGGAGTCAATGATTCAACAATTCAAGCTTTTTTCCCAGGGATTTGATGCACCAGCCGGGGAAATCTATTGCGGGACGGAAGCCCATAAAGGCGAACTGGGGTTTTATATCGTTAGTACTGGTGGCGGTCGGCCTTACCGTCTGAAAATTCGTGCTCCCTCCTTTATTCACATGGGCGCATTCGATTATATGGCCAAAGGCTATATGATCGCCGATGCAGTCACAATTTTTGGCACCTACGATATTGTCATGGGGGAGTGTGATCGGTAGGGTTGTCCTATCGGACCATGTCTTGAATTATGGAGTTGGCTGTCGTTAGAAAAGGATCTCTATGGGATTAAAGCCTGTTACAACGCCTGATGTTGAAGCGGCGACGATTGAGCTGACCTTGGATGGGGAAGTTGTCCAGGCCAAGGAAGGGGTCTCCCTCTATGACGTCATATCCAGCACGGGCAAAATTGTGCCCGCGATGTGTTACCACTATACATTCGATCCCTTCGGATCCTGTGGGATGTGCCTGGTTTTTCAAGAAGGAAAGAAAGCGCCTGTCCGGTCATGTACGGCGAAGGCCGCAGCCGGGATGGTCATCAAGACAGAGGGGGAAGACCTGTTTCTGGCCAGGAAAAAAGCTGTGGAGAAGCATCTATCCGTCCATCCGCTGGATTGTCCTGTGTGTGATGCCGATGGCCATTGCGAACTGCAGGACATGGCTTTTCAACATGGCGTGACTAACTTAGCCAACGCGAAACAAAAAAATATTCCGGAAGATACGCGCAGCCTGGTTCTTGATTTCAACATGAATCGCTGCATCGCTTGCGGAGAATGCATTAATATTTGCAAAGACGTGTTACGAATTGATGCACTTCAATTTATGAAAAAGGGCGGGTTCACCCAGGTGGTCGCAAAAGGCGATCAAGCGCTGGATTGTGAATTCTGCGGTGATTGCCTGGCGGTGTGTCCGGTTGGAGCCATCACCAATAAATTTTCGAAATATGCTTATAAACCCTGGCAGCTCAAAAAAACGACCACGACGTGTAATTACTGCGGTGACGGTTGTCAAATTTATGTGGAAACCAAAGATACGGAAGTGGTTCGGGTAACCTCCCCTCTTTCCTGGAAGAACAAATGGGGAGATCGCACAGATACGGTACATGGGCATGACGGTATCTGTGTGCGCGGCCGCTTTGGATTTCAGTTCATTGATAGTGCCACCCGTCTGAAAACTCCATTGGTTCGTACCGAATCCGGATTGCAACCTTCCCCCTGGCTTGATGCCTTAGATCTGGCCGCAGGACGTTTAGCCTATGTCAAAGCGCAATATGGTGCGCAAGCCATTGCCGGGCTGATTACAGCTCGGTGTACCAACGAAGATCTGTATGTGTTTCAAAAATTCATGCGGTCTGTTATTGGCACCAATCATTTGGACAGCAGTGCCAGATATGGCCATCTGAATTTTGTCAGGGCTATGAAACAGACCTTGGGCCTTCATCGCATGATGAATACGTCAGAAGAGATTAATAAAGCGAAGGCCGTCCTCGTCATTGGAGCCAACATTACGGAGACCAATCCAGTCGCAAGTTTGCGAGTGAAGTCGGCTATGGGGTTGTATAAGGCTCAAACCATTGTTGTGGATTCCATGCAAACCAATATCGCGAAATTAGCCTCTCACCCCATGATGGTTAAGCCAGGGACCGAGGGTCTCTTTATTCAAGGTCTGGTGAAGTCGGTTATAGATCAGGATTTGGTTGACGAAGAAGCAACAGCGGCATTTCCCGAAGCCTTAAATTCGTTAAGGCGGGCAGTTGGGCTACTTTCTCTTGAGGACATGGCTGGCAGGACTGGCGTAGGTCTGGAGCAAATTCATGAGGCCGCTCGAATTTTTGCGGAAGCGTCCCGGTCGATCATCATTTGCGGCGAGGGTATTCTCCGGCATGCCGGTGGCTATCAGCATATGCTGAATCTGATCGATCTGGCATGGGTCACGGGGAAGCTCGGTCGAAAGGGGTGCGGCATTAACACCTATACCGAGGAAGCCAACGAACAAGGGGCAGTCGATATGGGTGTCGCACCGGAATTTCTGCCAGGTCCGGTTTCCTTCACTGATTCCGAAGCCCGGGAAACATTTGCTCGTGTCTGGGGCAACAACCTTCCGGATGTTGATCGTGGAGCCAATCTCACGGAAATCCTGGATCGTTGTCAAAAGGGGGAAATTAAGGCTCTCTATTTGGTTGGCGAAAACCCATTGGAGACGCTTCCCGCCTCCTATGATGTCACAAGTGCCTTAGCGAATTTGGAAGTCCTCATTTGCCAGGACCCCTTCTTAACGAAAATCGCCAAGATGGCTCATGTGGTTTTTCCTGCTTCAACGTTTGCCGAAAAGGACGGCACAGTGACCAATCAGGAAGGAAAGGTCCAATTTCTCCGTCCGGCTCTGGATTCTCTGGGCGAAAGTACTTTGGATTGGCACATTATGGTCGGAATGGCAAACGGGTTAGGCTCGCCGATGGAATACGAAACCACCCAGGATATTCAACAGGAAATCAGAAAAATCCTTCCGGGTTATTACAATCTGGGTAAGGTCTCTCACGTGGCTCCTGATTTTTCGGGGTATTTCTCGAAGGCTTTTCCCGAAGAAGTGGCGTCGCGGTATGCCGGAGGGATGAAGAGTTCTACCCAACGGCCTTTTGCCTTACGCATGATTCAATTGCTTTATCATTCAGGGAAGCTTTCCACCCAGGCATCCGGTCTGATGGAAATTTCACCCAATACGTCTCGTCTTCGCATGAACGCCGAGGATTTCGGCAATCTGGGACTCAGTGCTCATGACCGGGTGCGGATCACTTCAGAGCAGGGCACAGTGGAAATGGGAGTCGAGGAGGATATGTCGTTGTTGCCAGGGAGCTGTGCGGTTCCTGAACATTTCAATGATCCACCCGTGAAAGACCTGATGGCGGTTCAGGTCGATCCTGTCACAGGGGTTCCCTACTTCAAGTTGACCGATGTTTCAATTGAAAAGGCCTGATCAGAAAGGCCAGTCACCACACTATGAGTAATTCGCCTGCGAGAAAAAAGTTCTTCGATGCCGTGCTCTTCCGAGAAATCTGGGATGCAATGAAGGTGACCCTTAAGCATCTGCTGCATCGCCCTATCACGTTTCAATATCCCCGGGAAAAACGAACGATCCCTGATGCTCATCGTGGCGCACTGTGCCTGCTACGGTATGAGGATGGGAAAGAGCGCTGTGTTGGCTGTGATTTATGTGAGGCAGCTTGTCCGTCCCGCTGCATAAAAGTCCTTAGCGAAGAAGATAAAGCTCTTCCGCTCCAACGCTATGCTACCGAATTTTATATCGATATTACCAAATGCGTGTTTTGTGGATACTGCGTCGAAGCCTGTCCGGTCAATGCGCTGGCGATGACGAAGGTCTATGAATTTTCGACACATGATAAGCGGACCCTCCTCTTTGACAAGGCTCGGCTCTACCAAATTGGAGAGCGTCATATAGATGATGCCAAAAAGTATCTCTATGCTCATAATCAAGAGAAGGAAGGGGAGGAAGGCCGCGCCTACCGCTACCATTTCCCTGTTTCAATAAAAAGTACTCAGGAACCATAATTTCATCATGATGTGGCTTCTTTTCGGATATTTTGCCACGGTGAGTGTCGTGGCAGGGGTTTTGACTGTGGCATTGCGAAATGCCGTGCACTGTGCTATGGCCTTGTTGACGCTCCTGCTCCATGTTGCGGGTTTGTTTGTCCTGTTAAATGCGGAATTTCTTTTTGCAGTACAAATCATTGTATATGCGGGAGCGATTCTTATTTTATATCTTTTCGTGTTGATGTTGATGAATTTAAAAACGGAGGAACAGCATCTTCATAAAAAATATGCCTTTTTAGTATTTGCCGGAACCGCAATTGTTGGAGAACTTTTGATTCTCCTCTTTCAGTCTCCTTATGGCGGTGTGATTGGAGCGGCCACGCCTGACCTGGTCCTGCAAACGGGCCCCAGCCATGCCATTGGGATCACGATGTTTAGCGATTATTTATTGCTCTTTGAAGTGATTGGAATATTCCTGTTAGGGGCTGTAATTGGCGCAATCGTTCTTGCTAAAACACCTGCGAAGACTGCCCCCCAAGAAGAACCAGGCATTTCTTCCATGCCCTAAAGCCCCATAATCTAATGATTCCTCTTTCAGCCTATGTGGCCCTGAGCACTATTTTGTTTATGACCGGACTCGTTGGCGTCCTGATCCGGCGGAATTTTATTGTCGTTCTGATGTCTGTGGAGATTATGTTGAATGCCGCCAATATCAATCTGGTGGCTTTTTCCCATTACCTTCATTCCATGTCCGGGCAAATGGCGGCACTCTTTATCATTGCGGTGGCCGCAGCGGAAGCCGCTGTCGGATTAGCCATTATCATTGTGGTGTTTCGCGGGAAAATGGCCACGAACGTCGATCAAATTAATATTTTAAAGTGGTAACGTGTTCGATCTGCTCGTTCTCCTGATTCCTCTTTTTCCGCTGATGGCCGTCTTGGTCAACGGGCTGTTGGGCTCCCGCTATTCCCATGATATGGCAGGGCGCCTGGCCTTTGGGTCCGTCGGATTGTCATTTCTATGTGTGCTCGGTGTTTTCGTTTCAATTCTCGGAGATCCTACCCCGCGTGAAGTCATCGCCTACTCCTGGATTTTTGGAGGCGGTCTCTCTATTAATCTTGCTTTTCTCATCGATCCGCTGAGTGTCATCATGCTGTTAGTGGTGACCGGAGTGGGGTTCCTCATTCATGTGTATTCCGTAGGCTATATGCATGGTGAGGAAGGGTTTACCCGCTTCTTTACCTATATGAACCTCTTCATGGTTTCCATGCTTCTCCTCGTCATGGGAAACAATTATGTCGTGTTGTTCATTGGTTGGGAGGGCGTGGGCCTCTGTTCATACCTGTTGATCGGGTACTACTATGAAAAAGTCTCGGCGGGGAAGGCTGCAACCAAGGCCTTTGTCGTGAACCGGATTGGCGATGCCGGATTTTTGCTGGCGATATTCCTGATCTTTTCCCATTTCGGCACACTCGATTACACGGCCGTGATGGCCCAAGCCTCGACCCTTTCAACTGAAATGGCCACCGCCATCTCACTCTGTTTGTTAGTCGGGGCGATCGGCAAGTCGGCGCAATTACCCTTGTACACCTGGTTGCCCGATGCGATGGAAGGCCCAACTCCGGTGAGTGCGCTGATCCATGCGGCCACCATGGTCACCGCCGGAGTCTATATGGTGGTGAGAAACCATGTGATATTTGATATGGCGCCCATGGCTTTGGCTACCGTGGGCATTGTCGGAGGCGTCACGGCACTGTTTGCGGCCACGATCGGACTCGTTCAAAACGATATTAAACGAGTGCTGGCCTATTCAACGGTCAGCCAGTTGGGCTATATGTTCCTGGCCTGTGGAGTTGGCGCCTATACTGCCGCCATTTTTCACTTGATGACACATGCATTTTTTAAAGCTCTTTTATTCTTGTCGGCCGGTTCGGTGATTCATGCATTGGGTGGGGAGCAAGACATCCGGAAGATGGGCGGACTGCATGACAAGATCCCGACGACCTATCGGGTGTTTCTGATCGGGACTCTTGCGATTGCGGGCATTCCTCCCTTGGCAGGCTTTTGGAGTAAAGATGAAATTATGGCTCATGCCTTCGTTCATGGCTATTATCACCTGTATCTTCTGGCCGCCGTTGGGGCGTTTTTGACCAGTTTTTATATGTTCAGGCTCACGTATCTGACGTTCTATGGGTCATCTCGAGTCGATCCGCAAGTGGCCCACCATATCCATGAATCACCTTCCGTGATGACTGTTCCGCTCGTGATTTTGGCGGGGTTGGCCCTTTTTGGAGGATTCCTTGGCGTACCCCCTGAACACGGCTGGTTTCATGGATTTTTACATGATGTGGCGACTCCATTGGGCGCGGAGGCCCATGAAGTGGGATGGGGTATGTTGTTGGGCCTTATGGCTGTGGCCATAGCGATCGCCTTGGGTGGATGGGGTTTAGCGCATTATATGTATGCCATGCGTCCTCAGATGGCCAACGAATGGGCCGCACAATCTCCGCGCGCCTACACCACGATTTTGAATAAATATTACGTCGATGAAATGTATGACGCCTTAATTGTGGAACCCTGTAAAAAATTGGGCTTGCTATGGGATTGGTTTGATCGACAGTTTCTTGACCGCTTCGTCGTGGGTATCGGGCGAGGCACGGATGTCAGCGCTGGTGCGATAACATGGGTTGAAAAATATGTGATCTACGCAGGATTGAATGTGGTGGGCTATTCCAATCATCTTCTCTCGTGGTCGTGGCGAAAAATACAAAGTGGCATGGTCCATCATTATGCCGCCATTATTGTCATCGGGTTGGCCCTGCTCATTCATCTGGTCCTGGTGTGGTTTATTGGATCTTCTGCCGCTGACATGTCCATTCGGTAACTGATTATCATGCAAGAAGAATTACAATTTGGTTTCCCCATTCTGACCTTTCTAACTTTTTTCCCGTTTCTCGGGGCGATGGTTATATGGGCTTTGAAGGATCAAGACCTGATCCGGAAGAGTGTACTAGGGATTGCGAGTCTGGAAATGGTTGTGGCGTCGCTGATGTTATGGCGATTCGTGCCAGAGACAGCGGCCATGCAGTTTGCCGAACGTCATGAATGGATTCCTTTCCTAGGTATTAGTTATCACCTGGCGGTGGACGGAATCAGCGTTCTGTTCGTGGGCCTGAACGCGTTCCTCATCCTGCTTCTGGTTCTCTACGCCTGGGATACGGTTCATGCTCGTCCCAAAGCGTTTTATATGTGCCTGTTGGGCATGGAAGCGACGATGATGGGGATTTTTGTCTCCATTGATTTGATCCTCTTTTTTGTATTTTGGGAACTCATGCTCATCCCCAGTTATTTCCTGATTAAACTCTGGGGCCCTGGAGAACAACGTCAATATGCCGCCTTAAAGTACGTCCTCTATACTCTCCTGGGGAGCGTGTTCATGCTTGTGGGCTTTTGCCTTCTGAGCTTGAACTATTTTGAAGCGAAACAGGTGTATAGCTTTGACTTACTCGATTTGCTTGCTGTTCAGGTTCCTCTTAGTCAGCAACTGCTGATTTTTTGGTTGGTATTTTTGGGGCTGGCCTTTAAAGCGCCCATATTTCCATTTCATTCCTGGTTGCCCGATGCCTTGGTTCAAGGGCCGATCCCTATGTCTGTCATGCTGGCCGGGATTAAATTGGGTACATACGGTTTCCTGCGTTTTTCGTTTCCTTTGCTCCCCGATGCCTCTCAGCACGCCACGGTGGTCGCTATTCTCATGACCCTGGGTTTGGCCGCTATAGTGTATGGAGCGATTGTCGCCATCATCCAGCCTGACTTCCGGCGTCTGCTCGTGTTTAGCAGTATTAGCCATTTGGGTTTTGTGGTCGTGGGCATGTTTGCGCTGAATTTCCAAGGAATACAAGGCAGCCTGATAACCATGATTAATTTGGGATTCAGCACTGCGGGATTATTTTTTCTGGCCGGATTCATTTATGAACGTCTGGGCCATAATGACGTACGACGATACAGTGGGTTGGCGAAAAAAATGCCGCTTCTTGCCACGTTTATGCTCATCATTGGGATGGCCTCCATTGGTTTACCGGGAACCAACGGTTTTATAGGGGAATTCCTCATTTTATTGGGCGTGTTCCAAGCCTGGTGGCTCTATGGAGCCATTGCGGTTACCGGGATCATTTTTGCCGCAGCATACTTTTTGTGGTTTTATGAGCGGTCCATCTTTGGACCATTGAAAGAGAGTGTGCCGGCAGCCATTAAGGATTTAAATAGCCGTGAATGGGCAATCGGGGTGGCATTGTCGGTCATGATTTTTTGGATCGGCATTTACCCTTCACCGTTCTTGCGGATGGTCAATGGATCCGTGCAGGAGGTCGTCGATCGGTTGCATCCAGGTATTGCGACTGCTCACCAGCATGACTCCCTGCTTGCCACTGAGGTCACCAGGAATTAACAATTATGGGTGAATATTCCCTACTCATTATTCTCTTTGCGCCATTTTTGGGCGCGATTGCTTTAATGTTCGTCCCCAGAGAGGAAGCGCTCCTGGTGCGAATGACGGCGGCTATTTCTGCTGGTATTTCCCTTTTGGCCTCCTTCTATATTTTTCTGGCTTACGATACGGCGAAAGGCGGATTTCAGTTTGTCCAGCGGTATGTCTGGTCTGAAGAATTAGGCATTGCCTTTTACCTCGGGGTGGATGGCATCGGCGGCCCCTTGGTCTTTGCCTCCGCAATCTTGTTATTTGCGGGCATTTTTGTTTCGTGGCACATCAAGGACCGGACCAAAGAGTTCTATATGTTTCTCCTGATTCTTGCGGCTGCGACCATTGGCGTGTTCATGTCGCTGGATCTTTTTTTCCTCTATTTCTTTTATGAAATGTCGGTGTTGCCCATGTACCTATTGCTGGGTCTGTGGGGAAGTCATACCAAGGGGTATCTCGGCATGACCGACCCCGAAGGACGCAAACTTCGGGATTCCGTCGGATTTATTTTCAACTTTGGATCCAATAGCAAAGAGTACGCAGCCATGAAACTGGTCCTGTTCCTATCGGCGGGTGCCGTGGTGGCTTTGATGGGGATCCTGCTCATTTATCATCTTTCCGGTCTTCACACCTTTGACATTGTGGTGTTGCGTGAACAGGCTCATTTTTCGGATACGGTCGCTACCTTAATTTGGTTTCTGATCTTTTTTGGCTTCGCCTCTATCGCCCCGATATGGCCTTTGCATTCCTGGTCACCCGTCGGGCATGCCGCTGCCCCGGCAGCTACCAGCATGCTGCATGCCGGTGTGTTAATGAAGCTTGGACATTTTTCCATTATTCGTGTGGCCTTTGAAATCCTGCCTGATGCGACGAGGGAGTGGATGTGGGTGGCGGCCGTGCTCTGTGTTTTTTCCATCGTCTATGGTGGATTAGTATCGTACTTTGCCAAAGACACCAAATACGTCATTGGTTATTCCAGCTCCAGCCATATGGGCTATATTTTTCTGGGCATGGCCGCATTGAGCTACATCAGTCTATCCGGCGCCGTTATTTATATGTTTGCCCATGCTCTGGCGACCAGCATGTTGTTTGCCATGGCCGGTTGGGTGTATGACCAAACCCATTCACGAGATATTCCATCTTTGGGAGGACTCGTTGAGAAGATGCCGTTTATTGCCGGGGCCTTTATCGTCGCCTGTATGGCCTCAATCGGCATGCCGGGGACAATCAACTTCATTGCTGAAGTGATGATTATTGTGGGGAGTTGGGAGGCATATCCCTTCCAAGTCGTGGTAGCGGTGCTCGGCATCGTCCTGACCCTTGCGTATATGTTCAAAATGATGCGAGGGCTGTTTTACGGAAGACTAGATCCGGAATATGCCCATTCCGCCGATGCCAGACATTGGGTGGATCGCATGCCATTGCTTCTTTTAATTGTCTGTAGCATTACTCTTGGGATTTTCCCCGGACATTTTTATGAAGTGGTACGGTCAACGGTTGAGCCCATGGTAGACCGGATTAACCAGGTGGCCCCACTCATAACACAAAACACCCAAGGCCTTTTACCGTAAACGATGCAAGATTGAATCTTCTAAGGACTGTCTGATTATTTTGCAATGACCTTTCAACTTGACCTTTCCGGCGCTGACCTGCTCCTGCTTCTGCCTGAGATTTTTCTCACACTCTGGTTGTGCCTCCTCTTGTCACTGGACTTTTCGCTGAAGCGAATGACCCACCAACAATTGGCCTATTTGAGTATTGCGGGGTTAGCGGTTACCGGTCTGATCCTATTGGGATTTGATCAAACCGGGACCACAGGGGCCTTGTTTAAAAACATGTTCGTGCTGGACCGGCTGGGCATATTCTTTAAGCTCATTATTGTGGGCGCTACTGCCCTTATTCTGTTTATATCGATTGATTATGTGCAGGACTTCAAGGTGTTCCGGGGCGAGTATTACGTCATGGTTGTGATGTCGGCCATCGGAATGATGTTTATGGCTTCGTCCAATGACCTTCTCTCCGTCTTTGTCACCCTGGAATTTTCAACATTTGGTTTTTATGTGCTGGTCGCCTATCTCAGAGATGACCTACGATCATCGGAAGCCGGTCTCAAGTTTTTTATTTTAGGGGTATTTGCGGCGGGATTATTAGCCTATGGCATCAGTTTGGTCTATGGCGAAACCGGGACCCTGATTTTCTCCGAAATGACCAACACCCCTGGAAGTTATGGGTTGGCGATTGGCTACATTTTGATTTTCGCTGCCCTGGGATTCAAGATCGGTGCGGTCCCTTTTCACGCCTGGATTCCTGATACCTATCAAGGGGCACCGACCCCTGTGACGGCCTTCCTTTCTATTGCACCGAAGGCCGCGGCATTGGCTATCCTTATCAGAATGTTTTACGTGTCTCTTGCTTCATTCAAGCCAATGTGGGCGTTGTTATTTGTTGTCGCATCCATCTTCTCCATGACCTACGGCAATATCGTGGCCATTGCCCAAAAGAATATTAAACGGCTTTTGGCCTATTCCGGCATTGCGCAGATTGGAAATATCATGATCGGATTAGCCGCTGGGACGAAACAAGGCAGCGATGCGATTATGTTTTTTCTCCTGACGTATCTTTTTGCCAATCTGGGGGCTTTCGCAGTCATTATTGCCGTGAGTCATGTTGTGAAAAGCGACGAAATTGAAGATTATAATGGTCTGAATCGACGTTCCCCGTTCCTAGCGGCGTCCATGTTGCTTTTCCTGTTGTCGTTGGCTGGAGTTCCTCCGCTTGCCGGATTTATCGGGAAAATCTATTTATTTATTGCTGCAATAAAAGAGGAGCTATACACCCTCCTGATTGTCGGACTCATCAATATCGTCATCTCCATGTACTACTATCTCATTGTCGTCAAAAAGATGTACATCAATGAACCTACCGATTCTTCCCCGATTCTTGCGTCCATGCCAATCAAAGTTGCGGTGTACGTTGGGATTGCCGGAACGGTATTGTTGGGTGTGTACCCAGGACCGTTTATCGACTGGGCCGTTAGTGCCTCACTGATGTTCTCTAATATCGCAGGACCCACTGCCGCCGCGTCTCTCCTTCCCGGCGGATAATCGCCTTAACGGGTATTTGCGCCTTCCGCCCTCCCTCTCCGATGACAGGCACAAACTCTTCTCTCGTGTTTACAGGACTTCCTTGAAAGAGGGAATTTAGGCTGAGAATGAGCAGGTTGAGTGTGTATAGGGAAAAGGGAAAATTGGTGGAGTTACATGCGCCAAGAAAGAATGGTTTCTAGGGGATTGAGCCCATTGAGTTGCCACATAGCTCCGAATACCACCGATATGGTCACAATCACTAAGAGGATCAGAGCTATGAGGATCGAATTTTTTTTGCTACGGGGATAACGGGGGGGAGAGACTTTTTGGGATCCCGATGAGTCTTGCCACAACGCAGATGGTCGTCGGGGCCCTAGGAGGGCTGTGGTTTTCTGGAGAGGTTCCACATGACTGTCTCGCGGGGCTTTGGTGGCTAACCTTTTTCCTGGAGTGGCTGAGGGCGTTTTCCCTGGTGATGTTGTAATTGCTCCCAAAGGTTGGGAAATTTTCCTGGTATGGATATAGGAGGCTCGACAGTGCGGACACACCAATGTTTCCTGGATTGATTCGCCATTATCCTCCTGCTGGGGAAGTCCTCCTGCTAATGATACCCGGCAATATGGGCAAGTGCGGGCATCCGGCGAGACCAAACCGTGGCATTGCGGACAGGTATGTAGTCCGGATGCACGTTCCTCTTCCAGTGCGTGCTTCCCAGGAGAAGGGAAGGCGCATTGCGGACAGGCACGAGCTTCGGTCGAGACCTCTTTGTGGCATTCAGGACAAGGAATAAGGGCCATGGAGTGAATTTCCCTATTTTGCTATTTCACAGATTTTCCGAACATGTTTTTTAATAATCTTTCAGGAAGGCAAAGTCGATACACTGGAACTTTGCTTAATTTAGTGTAAAGGCAGGAGTCTCATTCTCCTTTTTGGTCCGACTCAGAAAGGAGGCGGAGGGTATGCACTTTTCACCTATTCTCTCTCATCTGATTTGCTCTTCTCAAGGGAGAGGGGTTTTTGGACCGGTAGGGTTCCTTGATACTATCTCTATATTCTCTTTTATGGGTAAAAAGTGTAACATTTCCGGTCATGTCCAGACAGCATGATCTTGGTGTGAGGCCTTGCCTCATAATAACAGGATGCAAAGGAACGAGCAGGTTTTCTCAAATTTCCATGAGGGTACTATGGCCAATGAAACAAAAGAGGAAAATCATTCTATCACCCAGGCGGTCAGCCAGCGATACGCTAAAGCGGTGACCAACGGTGAACAGTTGTGTTGCCCGACAGGGTATAACTATGAGGATTTGGGACAATTTGTTCCAGAACCCGTCTTAAAGGTGTCATATGGTTGCGGAACTCCGGTCGGCCTTTCAACTGTTCAACCGGGAGAAGTCGTCCTGGACGTTGGTTCCGGAGGGGGAATCGACTGTTTTGAAGCGTCACGGAAAGTCGGACCCCACGGGCGCGTCATTGGAATTGATATGACCGATGAAATGTTGGCCTTGGCGCGCACGCATGCACCAACAGTTGCCGGCAACCTGGGTTATTCCGGGCCGAATGTAGAATTCCGAAAGGGATTTGCCGATGCCATGCCTGTTGAAGACGATGAGGTGGATCTCATTATTTCGAATTGCGTCATCAATCTCGCTCCGGATAAGTGGAAGGTTTTTCAGGAAATGTTTCGCGTGCTCCGACCTGGTGGACGTTTCACCATTTCCGATATTGTTGCCGATCAGCCTATTCCTAATTACTTAAAATACGACAAGGCTAAATGGGGCGATTGTTTATCAGGCGCCCTCACCATCAAAGACTATTGGGGGGGGCTTCGGGATGCCGGGTTCAAAGGGCTTCATCAGGTTAATAGTATCCCATGGAGGGTGATTGACGGCATCCAGTTTCTTTCTGTGACACTCACCGGGTATAAACTGGCCTCTATATCGACCACTCCTTCGTCATCCTTTGCCACCCTCACCGGGCCATTCTCTCAAGTAGTCGATGAGCTAGGTACAACATTTACTCGAGGCAATCCTCAGCAAATTGATGAACGAACGGTCGCATTATTAGCTTTAGCTCCTTATCATGAGCGGTTCATTATTGCCGAGCAACCGGTGGCTCTGGGCGTTCACGATCCCCGAATGCTGGCCGTCTTTCCTGAAGAAGCGACATGTATATGGGAAGGACAGTTTGCGGTGTTGACCGGACCGTTCTTAGAGGTCTGTGACGACGACCACCATACGTATCAATGCGGTGAGCCGGCAGAAATTTGCTCTAAAACGAACAAGGTCCTACAGACCACGTTTTACCAACCCTATTTCTCGATCATCAATCGATCCAGAGAGAGCATGGACTCCGAACCCGTCATTTGCGGACCATCAACGGGATGTTGTTAGGTATTTCCGAAAAATCACCCTGTCGGTGTTGGAGGAATTAAGGCCATCAAAACCATGAAAATTTCAGCTCTACCCATAATTACGCCGGACCAATCTTCCGGGATGGTCCCCTCATTTGAACAAGCGCTGGCCCTCCATCACGCCCTTCCCCTCAAGGCTCAATCGATTTCCACGCTTCAGGTCAATGTCGGAAAGGTTTGTAATCAAACATGCCACCATTGCCATGTCGATGCCGGCCCTCAACGGACGGAAAGCATGAGCAAAGCCACGATGGATCAGATCTTGGACGTGCTTGATCGCACCCCTCAGATTATGACAGTGGATATCACGGGTGGGGCCCCTGAGATGAATCCACATTTTGAGTATCTGGTTGAGCAATGCCGGGTAAGAAACCGAAAGGTAATCGACCGCTGTAATTTGACCGTGTTCTATGTCAAGGGGAAAGCGCATCTTCCGCAATTTCTTGCAGACCATCGCGTTGACATCGTCGCCTCTCTCCCCTGTTATGAAGCAGATAATGTCGAACAGCAACGGGGAAAAGGCGTGTTTGATCGGAGCATGACCGCATTACAGAATCTCAATGCCTTGGGGTATGGAATAGACGGAACCGGTCTCATCCTGGATCTGGTCTACAACCCCCTAGGCCCTGTCCTTCCGCCGCCTCAGGTCGAACTAGAGCAGGATTTTAAGGAAGAACTGGGGCAGCGATATGGCATACAGTTTAACCGCCTTTATACGATTACCAATATGCCGATCAGTCGGTTCTGGGATGAATTACGCGAGACAGGACAACTTGAGCATTACTACACGCTCTTATTAAATAATTTCAATCCATTGGCTGTCGAGGGGCTGATGTGTCGGTCTCTGCTGAGTGTGGGATGGGATGGGCGCCTTTATGACTGTGATTTCAATCAAATGTTGGATCTGCCGGTCCAGCCGGAATCTCAAGCCTGGATAGACCGGTTCAATTTGACGGAATTGAAGCACCGACGAATTGCGGTCGGGCCCCATTGCCTGGGGTGCACGGCAGGTTCCGGGTCATCGTGTGGAGGCGCCCTGACCTAATTCGTCTACCTTCCATCATCAATAATTCCGGAGCCGGTCTTTAGGTGACGTCCTCAGGTTTAAAATGTCGGGCGCAATCCTGGCTGCAGAAATAATAATTCTTTCCTTTTCGTTCCTGGACAATTGCCGTGCCGGCAGCCACATATACTTTACAAACGGGATCTTGAATCATCACGTCTTTCCCTGGGGTGGCGGGATCAAGTTTGGGCTGATTCCAATCACGGACAGCTCGACGAACCATAAAGAACAAGATCACTAAAAGAATGAGGATTGTAATAATTTTGTACATGGTGTGTGATGAGCCTTTTGGACCTTTTGGATTAGATAACATTTTGTACCATGTTTTCAGGTTTGATTCCACATACGCCGTAAACCACCCATAATTGGTGATTCACAAGGCATTCTCCATTGCTGTGCCCTTTCTCAACTTGTTAGGATTTTCATGATGCTGCCGTTAACCGTATATCTGAACCACATGTGTCTCAATCCATGTTGATCCGAGTCATACTAATAGTTTTTGCAATCGGGGGATGTACCATGAGTCCTCCTCTTACGGGAACAGTCGTCGATCTGACCTATCCCTTTGACGAGCATACCGTGTATTGGCCAACGAATGAGTCCTTTCACTGGAAAAAAACAAATTGGGGTCCAACCAAGCAGGGGTATTGGTACGCGTCGGCGGTCTACTCAGCGTCAGAGCATGGTGGCACCCATCTCGATGCCCCTATTCATTTTGCAGAATCCGGATGGAGTGTGGATGAAATTCCCGTCGACCAATTAACCGGTGAAGCGATCTTATTGGATATTCGGGCACAAGTGGATTCAGACCCGGATTACACGTTACAGGTTGACGATATCGCCCAGTGGGAAATCTCGTACGGTCCAATCCCTCCCAACGCCATCGTGCTACTCTTTACCGGGTTTGGACAATATTGGCCGGACAAGGTCCGATATCTTGGTAGCTCCACTCCGGAGGATCCCACTACGCTCCATTTCCCCGGGTTTTCTGCCGAGGCCACAACATTTCTGCTGACGAAAAGAGACATTTTAGGAATTGGGATAGATACAGCCAGCATTGATGCCGGGCAGTCACGAGATTTTCCAGTACATCAAATTCTGGGTCGGGCGAATCGCTATGCATTGGAGAATGTGGCGCATCTCGAACTCTTACCACCAAGAGGGGCACGAGTGACGGCCCTCCCTATGAAAATTCAAGGAGGCACAGGAGGACCGGCTCGAATTATTGCAACCGTGCCTTAGGGGTTTTTCAAAACACGTATTGAATGAAAGATTGTTGAGATCTCTCAAAGATACTTGGAGGAATATTGATGGTAAATAAAAGGAAAATATGGTTACGATTACGTTAATGGGTGATTTGCAAACAGTTGATGGAGAGCGAGCCCTTGGATGCGAGATTGCGGACTCCGTCACCGTTAAGCAACTGATCAGAAAACAAGGCAAACCGCTTCGGGAAATCTTTCAGTTGTTAAAAGAAAAAAAAGTCATGGTGACGGTGAATAAGCGAATTGCCAGTGAAGAGACTAAAGTTTACGATGGAGATGCTGTTTACATTGTCGCTCATGATGGAATGGGGCAAAGCGGTCTGACTCTCTCACATTACTAATTCAAGACTTATTTCAAGATGACCATCAGGGGTGAATCTGGTTAACCAGATGCTCCGCTAGTTCACGCATGGGTGTCAGACCCCTTTTCCTAGGCGGGCCTCCTGTCAGGGAACCGGAGGAGTTACAATCGTCCATCCCCCGTGAGTGATCTCCCTCCAAAAAAAAGGAGCCGCCTTATTCGAACGGCTCCCCTCGAACGTTGAGATCTGATTACCCTTCAGTGATTTGAATTTTGCGAGGTTTAGCAGGCCCCACTTTTGGCAGAGTTACTCGCAAGACTCCATTATTTAATTTGGCTTCAATGTGTTCCTGATCAATCACTTCAGAAAGGGTAAATTGTCTGAAATATTTCCCGGTCTCATACTCGCGTAATACATGCTCTTCTTTTTCAGGAACAGAAACTGACGGTACACCGCTTAAAGAAAGCACATCGTTACGAAGATCAATTGAGACATTTTCGGATGGCACCCCGGGCATATCCGCTACAATGGTCAGGGCCTGATCATCCTCAAATATGTCAACATTGGGTGAAAACACCCGCCCCGGGGTTGTTTGTTCCGCATCCGATTTGACTTCCCGTTTATCCCGTACTTGTATGTCCTGCGTCTGTGTTGTCATATGTTCATCCTCCTTTGTATTGAATGGGGCCTTTCCCACCACTCATCTTCTTGTCGGTCTTTACCCTGTAATAGCGATTTTTTTCGGTTTGGCTTTTTCGGCTTTAGGCAAGACCACCATTAAAATACCGTGTTGATATTTTGCTTGCACTCGCTCACTGTCCACATCCGTGGGTAATGTTAACTGTCGTCGGATTTTCCCGGCTTCCCGTTCTCGACGATGATATCGCACATCAGATTGCTCATCCGGAATCGCCCGCTCCCCTGTGACAGTTAGATTCCGGCCTGTCACCGAAACCTCCAATTGATCGAGCGTCATTCCTGGAACTTCCGAGCGTACATAAACATTTTCGCTATCTTGTGACACATTCATGAGCGGATAGACGCCCGCTGGAGAATCCCAACCATTGACCCTGGAGAGCCCATTGAACAAGTGGCCCAGATCTCGCCGTAGCTGGTCCAGCTCGGAGACTCCACCCGAAAAACCATCAAACGGCCAATTTTGCAATCTTCGAATGACCATAGTTTATCCCTCCTCTTTGAACTTCTCGTACTTCATTTTTCCAAATGCTTGTTAATTCGTCGGGATACCTTCGAAGGTCAAATATGCATCGATGTTACTTATAAAATAATTTCAAAATTCCGGGAGTCAAGTAGGGCGATAATATTCTGGGGATATGCGTAAGGGAAGTGGGATATTGTTCGGTACAAAAGATCAAGTGCGGAAAGAGAATGAAAGCGGGAAAATTGAGAAACACACGGAAACCAATCAGCGCAATTGACCTGAAGAAAGCCATCATCACATCCCTTTCGCTTCAAACCGCCCTGCCTTTTAGGTAATCTGGAAAGGAATGCGAAAACCATGTCATGGCGTGCCTGTTTGTGTGAAAAAGAAAAGATTTGTCCTGATCGTGGGGGGAAGTTGTTGGCTGACATCGGTGGAATGTTGGGAAAACGTCTTTGCGTCAACCGTTTGTGTGTTGGTGCATGGGCATCCGCGCCATGACGAACATGATGGTGAACTATAGGCCGCTATTGACATTGCTCAATCCAAATCGTGAATGTATTGCTTTCTCAGCAGTGTTTCGCGGTCTGGGACAAGGCCGCTCACCATTTCAAATAAGGGGGATACGATGAATCAGCGATCTTTCGGTCTCGGATTACTGTTCCTCATGATGTTGGTATGGAGTGGATGCGATTCCGGCGACTACGGAAAAGAGACGAAACCGGAACCCAAAGCGGAAAGTACGCCAATGTCGCCGGCGGAAGCTCCGGGCATGGCGGAAACGCCACAGGTGGAAGGTCCCCTGATGGTAGCAGCCGGAGTGGCCGGTGCAGCAGAAAATGAGGAAGGGGTCAATCATTTTCAACAGGGACATTGGGAGGTGGCCCAGGAACATTTTACGAAAGCCTTAGCCGCGAATGC
>BQIW01000081.1 GCA_021604105.1 Nitrospirales bacterium
TATCGGTGGATCCTCAAAAGCCTTTAGCCGGGAACCAGGCAGGGAAGGTTACCGAATTCTCATGGCACTTGCCGTCCAATCACGATCGTTCTTGAACCGCACAGTTGCAGGTTGTGGCATCATCGTTGTGCCGGGAGCAACGAGTGAAGGCACGCCAATTAATGGCATTGTGGTCGTCAAAATTTACCTGGACAAGAACAAATCTCTTACATTTTAGTATCCACAAACAGGGCAATGGCCTTACGAATTTGCTCACGCGCACCAAGAAGAACGAGAACATCACCTGGCTCCAGAATCGTTTCGCGAGCAGGGTTGGATTGCGTCACCCCACCTCTTGTAATCGCAATCACCGACGCGCCCGTCCGTCCATGGATATGCAATTGTGTCAATGGTTTCCCCAACATGGGAGAATCGCTTTCCACCCGGCAGGTATCGACTTGCACATCTGCCAATGTTCCGGCACGCAGATGGTGAGCTAACTCAGGTAGCTCTCCTCTCCGCAGCAGGAGATAGCTCTCCCGGCGAATTTGTTCAACTTTGTCCTGGATCAGGTCCTTCGGCGTCTGGTAGGTACGAAGAACCAAGGCAAAAATTTCGATCGATGTTTCGAATTCTTCCGGCACGACATCATTGGCTCCTAGTTCTTGGAGGTCTTGCAATTCCTTTAAATACCGTGTTCGTACGACTATATGAAGAGTGGGATTCAGTTGTCGTGCTTGCTGGACAATTCGGCGCGCGCCAAAAGGGTCAGAGGTGGCCACCACGAGGACCCGCGCCGATACAATTCCGGCATGAGTCAACACTCTGGGATTCGTCCCATCCCCATAGAGCATGGTGCCCCGTCCTTTTTGATCAACCTGCACGACATCAGGATTAACATCCAGCACCACAAATGGAATCTCCATATCACCTAACACCCTGGCAAGATTTCGGCCATTTAAACCATAACCCACAATAATGACATGATCTTTGACTTTGATTTTGGTGCCTTGCAGCGCATTGATCTGACGTCGAGGGAACCAATGCTTCAGGCGCTCAAGCGCCTCTGTTCGTCTAGCCAGGCGGGGAGCCCATTGAATCAAAAATGGCGTTATTGTCATCGACAACACCGATACTGCAAGAAAAACATTATAGGTTTGCGCATCCAATAACCCTTCCCCCTGACCCACACGAGCCAGAATAAAGGCAAATTCTCCCACCTGCGCTAAAGCAACTCCCGTTAACAATGCAGAAGAAATAGGAATTCCAGCAACAAATACCGCTCCGGTTCCTGTAAGGAACTTGCCTAAAACGACAAGCCCCAACAACCCCATTACCAGAATGGGAAATTCAGAGATGACCGAGGGATTCATTAACATCCCCACTGAGACAAAAAATAAACTATTGAAACTATCCCGAAAAGGAATGACTTCGGCCAGTGCCTGATGACTATATTCCGATTCAGAAATCACTAGCCCCGCGATAAATGCGCCAAGAGCCAATGACAACCCCGCGAGGGAAGTCAACCAGGCCGTTCCCAGTCCCAATACAATAATCGATAGGAGGAATAACTCTCGGCTTCGAGTCCCCACAATAAGATGAAGAACATGAGGGACAAGAACCCGAGCAGCCAACACAATCAACCCCACAACCATGACGGATTTCATGAGTGTTTCGACAATGTCCCGTGGGTCACCATGAGAACCGTGTCCCAGTACCGGCGTCAACAAAATCATAGCCACGACGGCTAAATCCTGGAAAATGAGTATTGCCATGGTCGCCTGCCCATGCAGCGCATCAATTTCGCCTCGATCCCCTAGTATCTTGAGGACAATGGCGGTGCTGCTCAATGACAACAACAGTCCCCAGAACACCGATTCTTCCCATGATCGACCCAGAAGCCAACCCCCAAGCGCGACGGCACTTAACATGCTTAAAATTTGTAGGGGACCGCCAACCCATAAAAGCCTTTTGGAAGCCCGTATGCGAGAAAGAGAAGTTTCCAAGCCAATGGTAAATAACAACAACACGACACCAATTTCGGCGAGAGTTTCGACTTGATGGAGATCAGAAATGAGGTTCAGGCCGTGAGGCCCCACTAACGTGCCAGAAACTAAAAACCCCGCAACCGCCGGTAGCCGGAGTTTTTGAAAAACAAAAACAACCAGAACAGAAATAGAAAAAATAATGAGGACATCCCGCAGGATGTGGACTTCACTCATCATTCGGAGGTGGAGCCCTCGTCCATGACAACCATTTAGTGTACTTCCAGCAATGTACGAGAACAGGATATGGGAGCAGGGGATGGTCTCGGGAACCCATCAGCCCTCGACTTGGAAAAAATGTCTACCATTCGCTTTGCCCCATTCAACGGGCATGGGCCAATGCCGGTCCAGATGGGATCCGAAGAAGAGCCGAGATGCGCCCATCCCACCCCGATCGGTCGAGAAGATCAAGAGATTTTCACGAATAGTCTGAAGACAACAAATCCTGAAAAAGCCAGGGAGCCTCCTGAGTCCGGCGTTTTTCATAAGTAGCAATGGCCGATTCGTGTTGAAGCGTGAGTCCAATTCCGTCTAATCCCTTCAACATGCAATCTTTGCGAAATGGATCCAAAACGAACGGATACTTCTCCCCTTCAGGAAGCGTGACAACCTGTTGAGCCAAGTCGACTGTGATTTGATACCGGTCGGTATGGGCTACCCGGTCAAATAATATTTGGATGTCTTCTCCGGTAAGTTCGACGGGAAGAATCCCGTTCTGGAAACAATTGTTGTAGAAAATATCGGCAAAACTCGGAGCCAGAATACAACGAATGCCAAAATCCAACAAGGCCCAGGGAGCATGCTCCCTTGAGGATCCGCATCCGAAATTTTCACGAGTCAACAGAATCGTGGCATCTTGATAACGCGGTTGATTGACAAAGAATTCAGGGTCCGGAGACCCATCCGCACGTCGCCGCCAATCGGCAAACAATCCCTCTTTGAGGCCAGTGCGATGGATTGTCTTCAAATATTGCTTCGGAATAATTTGATCCGTATCGACATTGCCCCGATTTAACGGAGCCACCGTCCCGGTTAAAATAGTAAACGCTTGCATAATCTATCTCCTGCTAATGCTAGAGGAAGTTATAGCCATCTTGAGGACAAAAAAGTTCTCTTAGTTAAGCTCACATCTTCCAATCACGAATATCAACAAAATGGCCTTCAACCGCAGCAGCAGCAGCCATGGCAGGGGATACCAAGTGCGTCCGTCCGCCCTTACCCTGACGCCCCTCGAAGTTTCGATTACTGGTTGAAGCACATCGCTCTCCAGGTGTGAGCACGTCCGCATTCATAGCGAGGCACATGCTGCACCCCGGTTCGCGCCATTCAAAACCCGCCTCTCGAAAAATCCGATCCAACCCTTCCTCTTCCGCTTGGTGTTTGACTAATCCTGATCCAGGTACCACCATAGCCTTGACGCTTTGAGCGACGCGCTTTCCTTTGACATACCGAGCTGCCACACGCAAATCCTCAATTCGAGAGTTTGTACAGGACCCGATGAAGACTCGATCAACCCGGATATCACATATTGGGATGCCAGCCGGCAACCCCATATATACTAAGGCGCGTTCTGTAGCCATCCGCATTTTTTCATCCGCGATGGATCCAGGATCGGGCACATGGCCACTCACATCAGTCACCATTCCCGGATTGGTCCCCCAAGTCACTTGAGGAGAAATATCCTCTCCTCGAAGCTCAACAACCTTATCAAACCTGGCTCCAGGGTCGGTTTTCAAATTCAGCCAATCCGACTTCGCCTGCTGTAACACCGCTCCTTTCGGACTGAGGGGTCGGTTTTTCACGTATGTGACCGTCGACTCGTCCGGACTGACCAGCCCTGCACGCGCTCCCGCTTCAATCGACATATTACATAGGGTCATCCGGCCTTCCATCGAAAACGAGCGGATCACCGAACCCGTATATTCCACGACAAATCCGTTTCCACCACCAATACCAATTTGCCCGATAATCGCCAGAATCACATCTTTGGAAGAACAATAATCAGGAAGCGTGCCCTCCACTCGAATTTCCATAGTTTTTGGTCGTTTCTGGACCAAACATTGCGTCGCCAACACATGCTCAACCTCTGAAGTACCAATGCCAAACGCCAAGGCGCCAAACGCCCCATGAGTGGAGGTATGGGAATCTCCACACACAATCGTCATTCCCGGTAACGTCAAGCCTTGTTCAGGTCCGATCACATGAACAATACCTTGACGAATATCCTCCATTCCATAATAGGAAATTCCAAATTCTGCGCAGTTGCCTTCCAAAGTTGAAACCTGCAAGGCACTCATGGGATCGGCAATGCCCCGCGACCGGTCGGTAGTTGGAACATTGTGATCTGGAACGGCCAGAGCCGCGGTTGGACGTCGTGGCCTTCTTCCGGCTAACCGAAGCCCTTCAAAGGCTTGAGGAGAGGTCACCTCATGCACCAAATGGCGGTCAATATATAATAAGGTTGTTCCATCTGGTTCTTCACGAACCACATGTTGATCCCAAATTTTTTCAAACAATGTTTTACTTGACATGGAATGTATCCTTCTTTTTAAAAAATTTTCGGACTCTAATTATCTACATTCGTCCCTTTCTGGCAAGAGCCAGAAAGAGTTTTTTGCCGAGTTGTTTTCTATCCGCCTTTCCTTTGTGGTATTTTAAGACTTCTGCTATACTTTTCCTTGTGGCAAAGGACAATCCAACCCTCTGATTTCACCATCTGAATACTTAGGTGAAAATAAGTGGGTACCAACAAGGATTCATCCAGCCTAGAGCTAAATTTCATTGGTTCCCGGCCATTCACGAACAACGACCACTCAGCGATACATCCATAACGTGGCGAAGATCATTTATTTCCCCTACAGCGCTGAAAGACTCTAACAATCCTAATTCCGATTCCGTTATTGTCGCCCACCTTCTGAAATTAATAGGTCTCAAGACTCTCAATGGGTATATTCAATTATTTCATTAGTCAATTTTCCCAAGATATGGCCATCGATCTGGGAACCTCTTCTACCTTAATTTATATCAAAGGGAAAGGGATTGTCCTGAACGAACCATCCGTAGTGACAGTTGAGACAAACTCCAAAAAACTTCTAGCGGTTGGGGAAGAAGCAAAGCGAATGATCGGGCGAACCCCTGGAAATCTCACCGCCATTCGGCCCATGCGAGAAGGTGTGATTGCTGATTTCGACATGACGGAACATATGTTACGTCATTTTATCCAAAAAGTTCACCGCGGAGGAACTTTACTCAGACCACGAATTATTATTGGTGTCCCATCCAGGATCACGCAAGTGGAACAACGTGCCGTCAAGGAATCAGCCGAGCTAGCTGGCGCACGGGAAGTGTATCTCATTGAGGAACCGGTGGCCGCTGCCATTGGAGCAGGATTGCCGATTACCGAGCCTTCCGGCAACATGGTGGTCGATATCGGAGGAGGTACTACCGACATCGCCGTAATCTCCCTGGGAGGCATTGTTTACAGTGAATCAGTCCGGATTGCAGGTGATCAACTGGATGGAGCCATCACAAGCTATCTCAAGCGGGAATACAGTTTGTTAATCGGCGAACATATGGCAGAACGCATTAAGATGGAAATCGGCTCAGCCTACCCTCTGCCGGAAAAAAAACAAATGGCCGTCAAGGGACGAGATGTGGTGTCCGGCATTCCCAGAACGATCCTCGTAGACGACAATGAGATACGAGAAGCTTTACAAGATTGCCTCACCACCATCATCCGAGCCATTCGTCTGGCTTTGGAAAACACTCCGCCCGAATTGGCAGGAGATATTATTGAGCGGGGGATCGTACTGACCGGAGGCGGATCGATGCTTCAAGGGCTGGATAATCGACTGCGTGAAGAAACGTCATTACCCATTGTCACGGTCGATGACCCCTTAACCTCGGTCGTCTTGGGAGTAGGGAAAACCCTCGAGGAATTTAGCCTCCTTCGGAAAATCTCTTCGCATTCCAGGCTGAATTCCTGAGCTCCCCTCTATTTGCATGCCTCGACCCGAGTCAAATTTTCCCATCTCGACAAGTATCCGGCGAGTTCTAGGGGTTAGCTTCATCCTATTCCTCGCACTCCTGCTGTTTTTGCCGCGACAATCCCAGGAATGGTTGAGTCATGTGGGTGGACCTTTCGCACGGATTCTGGAAGCCCCCCTTCATGTTGTTGCCTCGATACAGAATTCTATCCGACATGCTTGGGACCACTACATCGCCTTACAGAATGTGTGGGAAGAAAACCAACAACTAAAGCAGGAAATTCAGCGCTTACAAGGCGAGCAGAATTTCCTTCGAGAACAAGCCATCATTTCCACGCAATTTCAACAACTGCTGGCGTATCAGCAAACCACACCCATGACGACCCTTCCGGCTCGAATCATCGGCCGGAATGTGTCCAATTGGTATCGGGCGATGATCATCAATAAAGGGAACCTGGACGGTATTCATCCTGAAATGGGAGTTATCACCGATGCCGGAGTGGTAGGACGTGTCGTACGAGTAAACCCCACAACAGCCGTCGTGCTTCTTCTTTCCGACCCCAACGTCGCAATTACCGGGATGATTCAAAAAAGCCGGGATGAGGGTCTGGTACAGGGAACCCCTCAAGGAACCATACATATGAAATACCTGCCCCCTCTATCGCCTGTCCAACCAGGAGATAAAGTGGTCACATCTGGATTAACGGAAGATTTTCCCCGTGGACTCCAAATCGGTCGGATTCAACAGGTCACTAAAGCTGATACCGACTTATTTCAATTGGGTGAAATTGATCCGATTGTCGATTTTTCCAAACTGGAAGCAGTCCTCGTGATTACCTCATTTCAGCCTGCGCTCCCATCATCATTACCAAAACCGATTGTCTCTCCTTCTCCCTAATGTAATCTCGTGACTATTTTTCTTGACATCCTCTTATGCTTTGGAGTGGTTCTGGCTCAAGCCACACTTAGCACGATTCTATCCGCCAAAGGGATTTACCCTGATCTATGCCTCATTCTAGCCTGTGTAATGGGGTTTTACTCAGGTGAATACAAAGGACTCATGATCGGACTGACGGTGGGACTTTTCCAAGATTTATTCAGCCCGGGCGGGATTGGGCTGAATATGATCTTAAAGGGACTCGCGGGGGCCTTGGCGGGCGTCACAACCCACACATTTTCCACAGTCACCAGCCCTGCAATCTTGCTTGTCACCTTCGCCCTGTCGCTAGGATGCGGGCTGGCCTCTCTGGTCGTGGCGTATCCGGTTGTGGACGCTCCGATCCTTTTTCACGCCCTCTCATCCAAACTTCTCCCGCAAGGACTGTATAATAGCCTCCTGACCTTGGGGATGTTCTGGCTCGTCAATTGGATTGGCCCATCGCTGAGTATGGTACACTTAGGTCGGGGACCACGATAAGACCCGCACAATGCTGGACACTTCCCGCCAGGCTAATGAACTTGCCGATATTCAAAATCGGTTAATCTTCGTCAAGATCGGCTTTCTGATGCTGCTGGTCTTGCTGGGCTTACGCCTGTGGCAATTACAAGTTCGAGACGGATTGCACTATCAAGAACTTGCCCGCGACAATCGTACTCGATCCATTGTTTTGGAACCGGCGCGAGGACTTCTGTATGATCGGAACGGCGAACTCCTCGCCAATAATATCCCCAGCTTCCAACTGTATGTTTCTTTGGAAGACATCCAGGACCGTGAGGCCCTTTTGGCTCAGTTACCGCATTACGTGGATATTGACCAACAAGAGGTTTCCAGTAAACTTTCAATAAAAAGTCGAAGAGGTCGAGTCAAGATCAAAGCCGACATTTCGCTGAAGGAGGCGGCACTCATAGAATCGCACCGGCTCGAACTCCCCGGTGTGGTGATTCAGCCGGAATATCAACGTCATTATCCACTCAACAATTACGCCTCGCACGTATTGGGTTACGTAGGTGAAATTTCCGAATCACAGCTTAAGGATCCAGAATTTTCGCACCTTCAGGGAGGACGCATCATCGGCCAAAATGGAGTGGAGCGGACATTTGATGAATATCTTCTTGGAGAAACCGGAGAGGAAGTGATTGAAGTCGATGCACTGGGATATCCCAAACGGTCTCTCTCAGTTCGACGTCCCTTGGCCGGGGATGACCTGTACCTGACTCTCGACATTCGACTTCAGCGCCTCGCAGAGGATCTTCTGGGGCAGGAAGCCGGGGCCATTGTTGCCCTGGATCCCTGGAATGGGGACGTTCTGGCTCTGGCGAGTAAACCCGGATTTAATCCCAATGATGTTTCGGGAGGGATTAGTACCAAGGACTGGCAACAATTTCTCAAAGATACACGCCACCCTCTTACCAATCGCGCCATTCAAGGCCAATACCCTCCGGGGTCGGTATTTAAAATCATTATGGCCGCGACTCTCTTGGAAACTCAAACCCTCAGCGCACAGGAAATGATACCCTGCCATGGAACCTTTCCCTTTGGAAGAAGGGTCTTTCGTGATTGGAAAGCGGGAGGCCATGGTCAGGTCGACTTAAACAAAGCTATCGCGGAATCGTGCGATGTCTACTTTTATAAAGCGGGCAATCAATTAGGCATTGATCCCATCGCCACCTATGCTCGTCAATTCGGATTAGGGGAAAAAACCGGCATTGCGCTTCCTTCCGAACGGTCGGGCCTTGTCCCGTCCACGGAATGGAAAAAAAGGGTCAAACGGGAACCGTGGTACCCTGGTGAAACCATTTCCATTTCTATTGGACAAGGATTTTTAACGGTGACTCCCATTCAGATGGCAAAAGTGGCGTCCATCGTCGCAACCAATGGACGAGTGGTCCAACCCCGGTTGCTCAAAGCCTCTCGACTTCGGCAAACCGGTACACTCAAAGAAAATCCTGAGCCACCCATCCGACAATTGGCCATCTCACCCCAGACATTTGCCCATATTAAAGAAGGATTGACGGCAGTCGTCACAAAGGGAACAGCCAAACTAGCACAATCAAAATTCGTGAGCATTGCAGGCAAGACCGGAACCGCACAAGTTGTTGCCCTGAAACCGGATGGGGACAAGGAAAAAAACAAGGAGCCTCAAAAAGAATTTCGAGATCACGCGTGGTTTGTGGCCTTTGCTCCCGTAGAAGACCCAAAGATTGCCGTGGCGGTATTAGTTGAACACATGGGGCATGGAGGCTCAGCGTCCGCTCCCTTGGCCAAGACACTCATTGAAGCCTATATGGGTTTTGAGACCACTCAAGAGCCTTCTTCGTGATCAGGAAAACCCTCCATTAAGGATGGAGAACCACACATCTCATGTCATTAATGAACGACAATGTGAATCGCCGGGGACTGGATACCTTCGATTGGTGTTTCCTGGGTGTCATTATGGCAATTATCTCTGTGGGCATCCTATCAATTTATAGCGTGACCAACCCTCAGACTACGACCGGATTCCCTATTTATCTCAAGCAAGCCACATGGATGGTCGTCGGTTCCTTAGCCTTTCTGGTCGCGGTAGGTATTGACTATCACAAGCTCGCCCGTCTTTCATATCTGCTCTATGGGATCGGATTGATTTTACTCATCATCGTGTTAATCGCAGGAAAAACAAGTCGGGGCTCTCAACGCTGGATTCCTCTTGGCCCCTTTGCCGTGCAACCCTCAGAGTTCATTAAGATTCCTTTGCTGCTCATGCTGGCGGCCTACTATGGGGCAACCACCCGAGAAGGCTGGGTACGTCGATTGATCATACCCGGACTGATCGTCCTTCCAGGATTTTTACTCATCCTGAAGCAACCGGACTTGGGAAGTAGCCTGGGCTTTCTCGCAATTTTTCTTGTTGTGATTCTCACGGTGGGAATGAAATCCAAAGCCTTTGGATTTGTAATTTTGGCAGCACTCATGTTGTTCCCCTTCGCCTGGGGCGGTGTCTGGGGCTCCCTTCACGAGTACCAACAAGATCGGATTCTCAGCTTTGTCGATCCCAACTCTGATCCGGGAGGCAAAGGTTATCATGGGCTTCAATCACGCATCGCCATCGGATCAGGCCAATTACTGGGAAAGGGATTATACGGGGGAACGCAAACCCAATTTAAATTTCTTCCTGAGGGCCACACCGATTTTGTATTTGCGGTTTTCGCAGAGGAATGGGGCTTTTTGGGATCCATGGTCTTACTTTCCTTATATATTCTCTTATTTTTGATGGGTTTAGAAATCGCGTTGAAAGCCAAAGACATCGTTGGAACTCTCTTGGCTGTCGGAGTGGTGACCATGATTGCCTTTGGAGTTGTCGTTAATATTGCCATGACATCCGGATTGGCCCCCGTTGTGGGCATTCCTCTTCCTCTCATGAGCTATGGAGGCAGCGCCATGGTTGTAAATCTCACAGCTCTGGGACTTTTGCTCAATGTGAAACGGAGACGTCTGTCACTCTTATAGGTATCATGTACCTTGTGGCTGAATTTTGATAGCGTTGTCCAGGTTACTCCCCAGAGAGGAAACCAACGGAGAATTCGATTCAGAAAGGCCGCAAAGCCGTAGATTTTTTCACATAACTTGCGGAAACAAGGAAGTGGGCACACAAAACCATCTCAAATGGTTTCATAACAGTATTCATTTAACATTATTGACAGAAGGGGCACCAAGCTATTTCCGTTTTTGACAGGCCGATCCAACAAATTGGCTCAGCCACATCACCGACATCTCTTTACCAAGAATGTTGAGGAAGAATAGCTTCGAGTCCCTTCTGAAAATATAGGAGATCACTATGGGAGTAGAAATTGCGATTAGTGTCACTCGTGAAGAAACACGGGTTGCAGTGCTCGACAATCGTGTCGTGACAGAATTGTATGTCGACCGTCCAAGAAAAAAAGATTTTGTGGGGGATATTTACAAAGGTAAGGTCATTAAAGTTCTGCCAGGCATGCAAGCGGCCTTTGTCGATATTGGGCTGGATCGGGCCGCGTTCATCCACGTATCCGATCTTTCGGTTGGAACGGAACCTGGAGATACTCTTGTGGACAGTGAAGAGGATGAACGCAGTCAGGAGGTGCCGCGCCCTCGACGCCAAACAGCACGTCCCATCGAAAACTTGCTGACAGAAGGGCAGGAACTCCTGGTTCAAATTTCCAAAGGCCCCATCGGCACCAAGGGACCACGGATTACCACGTACGTCTCCCTCCCAGGGCGATTTTTAGTGCTTATGCCCAATGTCGACCATATTGGCGTGTCGCGAAGAATTACGAACGATGAAGAGCGTCACCGACTGAAGGACCTTATGCGGCGCATCCGAAAACCCGAGTACGGATACATTGTCAGGACCGTATGCGAAGGTGTGCCGGAAGACGACCTGCAAACAGATGTCAAATTCTTGAGCGCGTTATGGGAAGACACGCTCAAAGCGGCCAACAGCCAACCGGCTCCATCCCTCTTGCATACGGATCTCTCCCTTCCCCTCCGGGTGGTGCGAGACTTGTTCACCAAAAAAGTCGATCGATTGTTAATTGACGCCAAAGCGGATTTTGAGGAAGTGAAAGATTTTGTCCGTCGTTATCTTCCGGAACAAGCGGCTCGGGTTCATTTCTATGACAAAAAACAGGACGGGTTATTCGATCACCTGGGAATCGAATTGGAGATTACGAGAGCCCTGAGTCGGAAAGTCTGGCTTAAGTCTGGAGGGCACATTGTCATTGATCACACAGAGGCCATGACAGTGGTGGACGTCAATACGGGGCGGTTTGTGGGAAAACGCGACCAGGAGGAAACGATTTTAAAGACCAATCTGGAAGCCGCAAAAGAAATTGGCTATCAGATTAAATTACGAGGCATTGGCGGCATTATCATCATTGATTTTATTGACATGGAACGGGAACGAAACCGTGAAAAGGTGTATCAGGCCACCCTCGACGCCCTAGCTGGCGATAAGGCTCAAACACGTATCTCCCGCATTTCTGATCTTGGGCTCATCGAGATTTCCCGTGAACGTGTCCGCGAAGATCTGTTACGGACGTTGTCGGAAATTTGTGGTGACTGTGAGGGGAGAGGATATACCAAATCCACCATGACGGTGGCGTATGAAATCTTCCGGGATATCCGGCGCATCGGAATGACCCGTGGACAACCACAACAAATTGTGGTCGGGGCCAACCCCAAAGTTATTGAGCTTATTTTCGAAACCGAACACAGTAGCATTGAACAACTCGAACAGGAATTTCAACAACCAATATTATTTGAGGCGGATCCATTACTCCACCTTGAGCAATATGACATCGTTGTCGTGGGAAAATTGACCTCACGCGCCGAATCTCGGACCGCATCCTAACCGCGCGAAAACGTATTGATCATGAACGATGCCATCCACAATCCTGACTCATTATCCCTAACACTTGTCTCCAGGAACAGAAAGGAACTGGGACCCAGATCTCTCCTCCAATTCTGGAAAAATCCGGAGGGCTTCATCTCCCGGAGTCCAACCTGGAGCAGTCTCTGTGTGGAGAGTCATGCAGGAAGATTATTTCACAATGATCATCAAACGCGTAGTCGCCATCCCCACAAAGGATCTGGATGACCTCACCCCTGCAAGGCTGGTTGGAACTTCTGTCAGTCAAAGGACTTGGCCCTGTTACGTACACCAGACTTATCAACCGGTTCGGCTCACCAGATACCATTCGTTCCTTGAACGCACACACACTCGTATCAATGGGTGACATTTCTCCTTCATTGGCCAGAGCCCTTCATCAACCCATCTCTGCTGAGGCACAAGATCACATTGCCAGAGAATTGCAGGCCGTGCAGGATGGGCGATTCTCCATCCTGACACTCGCCGACTCTCACTATCCGCCCCGGTTAAAAACCATTGCAGATCCTCCTCCGGTACTCTGGTATACAGGACAGCTCCAAGACAGCGATCAGCAGGCCCTTGCCGTCGTCGGTTCAAGAAAAGGCTCCCACATCGGTCGGACATTCACGCGACAACTAAGCGGCGATTTAGCTGCACTGGGCTTTACGATTGTGAGTGGCTTGGCCAGAGGCATTGATGCCGCAGCCCATGAAGGCGCGCTGGCTACATCTGGGAGAACCCTGGCGGTTCTTGGATGCGGCATTGACCGCACCTATCCGCCTGAGCACGGTCAACTACGACAACGCATTGAACAGCAGGGAGCCATTCTCTCTGAGTTTCCCATGGAAACCCCTCCGCATTCTTACCATTTTCCTCAACGTAATCGGATTATTAGTGGTCTCTCCCTTGGTGTGATCGTTGCAGAGGCCACCTCGCGCAGTGGGTCCCTCATTACCGCTCGGATGGCCTTAGAGCAAAACCGTGAAGTTTTTGCCGTACCGGGAAATGTGACCAATACGTTGACTCGTGGCCCTCACCGCCTTATTAAAGAAGGAGCGAAATTAGTTGAAAATTCTTTAGATGTTGTGGAAGAAATTCTTCCTATGTTAGAACCCTCCTTCCGGGAGCAACTCGAGAAACAACAAGGCGCGTTTCAGCCTCAACCGTCCGCGCCTGCACTAGGAACAGAGGAACAACAGCTATTTGATTGCATTTCACTTGAACCTGTTTCCCTGGACGATTTAATCAATCAATGCTCCTTTGCCCCCTCTGAAGTCATGAGCATTCTCTTGTCTTTGGAGATCAAAGGGCTTATAAAGCAGATACCGGGCCTCCAGTATCTCCGGATGTGCATCGGATAGTACATCAGCATGTCTTTTCCCTCAGAAAAATTTTACTCGCAACCAATTCATGATTTTCATCACGGTCTATGCCTAAATCACTCGTTATCGTCGAATCGCCTAACAAAGCCGAAACCCTGTCCAAATATTTTGGAACGCAACGACCAAGCCTTGGCATCTGTGGGTCATCTTAAGGCACCCCGAAGAGCAAACTGGGCATTACCTCGAACACCACTTGGGGGTTCTGTCGCAAAGGATAGATTTGTAAGATTCACCACGGGTTTTCATGTTGGACCGAGTTGAAAAAAACAGTAAGGATAGACATTTTCATCTGTCAGACACGGAGCTACAACCCCTTATTGCCTTCAAAAAAATTTTGCGACAAAACCGTCGGCAGGCTAGCCTTGGCGGCTGGTTGGAACGGCTGCGGCCGCTGGGAAAAATGAGTTGAACGCCCAGCCTAACTTGCCTCTACCCTGCGCCATCATTATGATGAGCACGCAAAAAAGCCAGTCACATCGCAGCAGGAGGATTGTGACGACGCCATTTTCGCCCTGAGTGTATTGGATCTTGCACGCGTGAGTATCGGTTTCCCTTACATCAAAGATACAAAAGGAGCCTTTCCTGGTAGTGGTTGCTAATGAGTAAATCACTGATAATTGCCGAGAAGCCCTCTGTTGCAGCCGACATCGCGCATTCGCTTGGCGGACTGAAACGCGAGAAAGATTATTTTGAAGGTGACGACTATGTTGTAACATCAGCCGTTGGGCACCTACTTGAAATCAAGGCGCCTGATAACGTAGAGGTCAAACGTGGCAAGTGGTCTTTTGCCAACCTGCCGGTCATTCCCGATCACTTTGACCTGAACCCAATTGCCCGCACCGAGGACCGGCTCAAGTTGCTCGCCAAGCTGATCAGCCGCAAAGATATCGACCGAATTATCAACGCCTGTGACGCCGGGCGCGAAGGCGAGCTGATCTTCAGACTGATTGTCCAGCACACTAAGGCCAAGCAACCGACAAGCCGACTTTGGCTGCAGTCCATGACGCCCAAAGCCATTCGCGAAGCATTTGAGGAGCTGCGCGATGATGAACAAATGAAGCCGCTCGCTGATTCCGCCCGCTGCCGAGCAGAAGCAGACTGGCTGGTTGGCATTAACGGCACCAGGGCGATGACGGCGTTCAACTCCCAAGACGGAGGTTTTTACCTCACCACCGTTGGCCGGGTTCAAACACCAACCCTGACCATCGTCGTGGAGCGTGAGGAACAGATCAAGCAATTCATCTCGCGGCCCTACTTTGAAGTGCATGCTCAGTTTGATGTCGAGGCCGGACAGTATTCAGGTCGCTGGTTTGATACGGACTTCAGAAAAAATGACGAAGATGCGGAACGGCGCGCAGAAAGACTTTGGGAACGCAATCAGGCTGAAGCAATCAGGCAGGCCTGCCAGAGTCAGCAGGCGGTGGTCACTGAAGAAACCAAGCCGACGACGCAAAGCGCACCGATGCTGTTTGATCTGACAAGTCTGCAACGTGAAGGCAACGCCCGGTTTGGCTTTTCGGCCAAGACAACATTATCGCTGGCGCAAGCGCTCTATGAACGCCACAAGGTGTTGACCTATCCAAGAACCGATTCGCGCGCTCTGCCGGAAGACTATCTCTCTACCGTGCAAGATACCCTGGGCATTCTGCGTGATGAGGCAAGTGAGCGTTTGTCAGCCATGACCGGCGGCAGCGGCGGCAATCCGATAGGGCCGCATGCGGCGAAAATTCTGAGCAATGACTGGGTCCAACCGAACAAACGTATTTTCAATGACGCGAAAATTTCTGATCACTTCGCCATTATTCCCACATTGCAGGCACCCAAGAACCTCAGTGAAGCCGAAGCCAAGATATACGACCTGGTCGTGCGTCGATTCATGGCGGCATTTTTCCCACCTGCGGAGTTTCGAAACACCACCCGTATTTCCCAGATTGACAGGCACCACTTCAAGACCGAAGGCAAGGTAATGGTCAAGCCGGGTTGGTTGGCCATTTACGGCCGTGAAGCTATTGCTGGTGAGGGCACGCTCGTAGCGGTTGGGGAGAATGAAAAAGCCACAGTTAGCGATATTGAAATTCGCGACATGGCGACCAGACCACCGGCCAGATATACCGAAGCCACACTGCTTTCTGCGATGGAAGGCGCCGGCAAGTTGATTGAGGATGATGACTTGCGCGAAGCCATGTCTGGAAAAGGTCTGGGCACACCGGCAACCCGCGCAGCGATCATCGAAGGCTTAATTAGCGAGAACTACCTATTGCGCAAAGACAAGTCACTGATACCCACCACCAAGGCCTTTCAACTGTTGACCTTATTGCGCGGCCTGGGGGTGAACGAACTCACGATGCCGGAACTGACCGGGGAATGGGAAAGCAAACTTTCGCAGATAGAACGAGGTCGGTTGGACCGCGAAGTGTTCATGGAACAAATCAGCAAGATCGTTGAACAAATTGTTGCGAGGGCCAAAAACTACGGCGCAACGACCGTTCCAGGTAATTACTCAACATTGCAGTCACCATGCCCCAAATGCGGCGGTCTGGTCAAAGAAAACTACAAACGGTTCTCCTGCACAGAATGCGATTTTTCAATTACGAAAATTCCGGGCAGCCGACAATTGGAAGTACCCGAGGCAGAAATTCTGATTGCCAAACGTACGATTGGTCCGTTGCAGGGATTTCGCAGTCGGCTTGGCCGGCCGTTTGCGGCAATCCTCAAACTGAACGATGAACACAAGCTTGAATTTGACTTCGGTCAAAATGATGACGATGAAAACAGTGAACCGGTTGATTTTCACGGCCAAGAATCACTGGGGAGTTGCCCGAAGTGTCAGTCATCGGTTTATGAACATGGAATGAATTATACGTGTGAAAAGGCGGTCGGCCCGAACAAGACTTGCGACTTTCGAACGGGCAAAGTCATACTGCAACAGGAAATCGAACCCGCTCAGATCAGAAAGTTGCTGAGCGAAGGCAGAACCGAATTGTTGACCGGCTTTGTTTCATCACGAACCCGTCGCAAGTTCAAGGCTTACCTGAAATGGGGGGATGACGGGAAAGTCGGCTTCGAATTTGAGGCCCGTAAAACCAAGACCGGCGACGATCAGGACGCGAGCGGCAAAAAGTTTCCTGCGAAGAAGGCCGAGGCCAGGAAACCGTCGACAAAAAAATCGCCTACTAAGAAACCAGCTCGTACAGCCAAAAAACTCAAACCCCGCTAATAATCCGGGAACGCGGCCGCTTTGGGAACTTCCTTGCCTGCTCTCAATACCCTGAAGGTAAAAACACAAAACTCCAAAGCTAGGCGTCTAATGCGCCGTCAAAGATTGCGGGGGGAGACCTGGTCCAAAAGCGCTCAATAAAAGGCAAGACATTTTTTTCCTGCAGCAATTATCCTGCCTGCACTTTTGCGACCTGGAATCGACCCATCAATCGTCCCCGTCCACAATGCCAGGCTCCATTCTTGATCGAGAAAATCAAGAAGCAAACAGGAAGTAAAATTCTCTGTCATAATGCGGAATGCGGGTATGAGGAGATAGCGGCACCCTGAGAGGCACCTGGAACCAGCTTAAGATCCAACGGCGGGTTTGATGCCTTTCTGATGGTCAAAGACTTTGATCGGATCCCCTTGGCCGTGAATAAACTCTTCTGTCACCAACACCTCTTTCACCTCCGCCTGCGACGGCAGCTCATACATTAATTCCAGCATCACCGACTCTAAAACCGCTCGAAGTCCACGTGCACCCGTTTTTTGCAGATGGGCTTTTTTGGCAATTGCCATTAACGCTCCATCGGCAAACTTTAACTTCACTTTATCCAAGGACAATAACTTCTGATATTGTTTGATCAAAGCGTTTTTGGGTTCCGTTAATATGCGGACCAATGCCGGTTCATCCAATTGATCAAGAGCCGCGACAATCGGCAGACGACCGATAATTTCAGGAATCAACCCATATTGTAGAAAATCTTCCGGTTCCACTTTGGAGAATAAGGCACCAATTAAATGTTGACCACGTACCTGCACATCAGCGCCAAATCCCATCCGCTTTTGGTTTAACCTCCGCTCAATGATGGAATCCAATCCCACGAACGCCCCACCACAAATAAATAAAATATTGGTCGTATTGACTTGAATAAACTCCTGATGAGGATGTTTTCTTCCCCCTTGGGGTGGCACATTGGCCACGGTCCCTTCAATAAGTTTTAACAACGCCTGCTGGACACCCTCACCTGAGACATCCCTCGTAATTGAAGGGCTATCGGCCTTGCGGGTAATTTTGTCAATTTCATCAATATAGACAATTCCCCGCTCTGCACGCTCAACTTCATAGTCTGCAGCCTGCAAAAGTTTCAAGATAATATTTTCAACATCTTCACCGACGTACCCGGCTTCCGTCAGTGTCGTCGCATCCGCAATCGTAAATGGTACATCCAGGTAATGGGCTAGTGTCTGGGCAAATAAGGTTTTTCCTGTCCCCGTCGGTCCGACAATCAGAATATTGCCTTTTTGAAGTTCAACATCTCCAATTTCATTTGCAGCTATCCGCTTATAATGATTATAGACGGCAACCGAGAGGACCTTTTTTGCCTGATCCTGTCCGATAATGTATTGATCAAGGTGTTGATGGATATCCACCGGCTTGCACAGTTTCGCCGAAATCTCCTGTCGAGACTCCTGCCAATCCTCGGAGATAATTTCATTGCACAAGCCGACACATTCATCACAAATATAGACCGTCGGACCCGCAATGAGTTTTCGAACCTGATCACGGTTCTTGCCACAGAAGGAGCAACGAAGATTGGCTTCGGACTTCGCTTGTCTCGCCATAAGAAGTGCCTCCTATGCCCTTAATCCTTACTTTTTGAACCTGACTTGGTGTCGTCCTTGTGCCCCTTTTCCTGACTTCGAACGATGACCTCATCAATTAGTCCGTATGCTTTGGCTTCTTCCCCGGACAAAAAATAATCTCGCTCGGTATCTTGAGAGATTCTATCCAGCGGCTGCCCCGTGTGATACGCAATTATTTCATTCAATTTTTCCCGGATCTTTAAAATCTCGCGGGCATGAATATCAATTTCCGTGGCTTGGCCCTGAAATCCTCCCATCGGTTGGTGAATCATCACCCGTGCATTGGGAAGAGCAAAACGTTTACCTTTCGTCCCTGCGGTTAACAATAAGGCACCCATGCTTGCAGCCTGACCTAAACAAATGGTGTTAATTGGCGATCTCACATATTGCATCGTATCATAAATCCCCATTCCTGCCGTCACACTTCCGCCAGGTGAATTGACATATAAATGAATGTCCTTTTCCGGGTCCTCGGATTCCAAGAACAACAGCTGGGCAATGACGACATTCGCAAACACATCATCAATCGGGGCTCCGATAAAGATGATTCGGTCTTTCAAAAGACGTGAGTAAATATCATATGACCGTTCACCTCGATTCGTTTGTTCAATAACCATCGGAATGAGCATTCCCTAAGACCTCCTCGTGTTGTAAATAGGCATCAAAAACAGATATCAGCACAGCTGTGTGCAGAGGGGTTGCACGACGCATTACCCCTGAATGACCGCATTTTGGTAGACGAACTGCAAGGCTTTTTCCGCCTTCATCCGCTCGCGGAACTCCTCCTGAGCACCCTGCCCCCCAGCTTGGACCATGCGTTGTATTTCATCAACCGGAAGCTTTAAGGAGGAAGCCAGTTTTTGAATCTCGGCGTTCACCTCATCCTCCGTGACATGAAGGCCTTCTTTCTGAACGATCGCGTCAAGAATCAAACTCAGCTTCACACGCCGTTTAGCTTCGGGATGCAATTCTTGTTGGAGGCGCTTTGCCTCCTCTTGTAATCGTAACGGCTCTTCCACATCATCTTCACGATGAGCATGACGATGGTCTTTTAGCATTTTTTGCCGAATAAGCGTCTGGAGTTCCCGTTCAATCAAGACCTCGGGAATTTCAAAGTGATGCATCTGCAATAAGCGTTCAATCACCTGATCTTTATACCCTTCTTCAAGATCCTGTTTCAGGAAATTATCCAATTGGGTGTTGATGGTGGTTTTGAGGTGCTCCAGTGAATCGTAGTCGCCGCAATCCTTGGCGAATTCATCATCCAGTTCCGGAAGTTTCCGCTCTTTCACAGCATCAATGGTCACCTTGAGGACCATCGTCTTTCCGGCGAGGTGAGAATCAGGATGATTGGCGGGAAAGGGTTGCGGAATATCGATCATGTCACCGGCCTGTTTTCCAATGAGATACTCATCTAACTCCACACCCAGAATCGGCGACTTGGACCCAATGTGAAGAAGTTCCCCTTTTTTCTGAGTCCCTTCCACTGGCTGATCCTCCACAAATCCCTCAATAGATAACACCGCATGCAATCCTTCACGAAGAGGCGTTCCTTCAGGAACCACATCAAGCTCGGCATGCTGCTCCTGTAAGCTCTGGAGGGCCTTTTCAACCTGTTCCTCGGTGACTGTCCGGGAATCCCGTTTCAAGGAAATGGGGTTCGGTGGTCGATAATCCCCTAACTGAATAGTGGGTTTTATTTCCACGGTAGCGGTAAAGGTAAAAGGGCTGTTGGACTTTACTTTCATGCGTTCCAATGGGGGTATATCCACAAGGATAGGGACCACCCCGGCCTCCTTCACCGCTCGTTGGTAATAATCGGGCACCAACCGCTGCACCACATCTTGCTCAACAAGATCGGCATACCGTTTTTCTAATAACGCGATTGGCGCTTTCCCGGGGCGAAATCCAGGTATTTTGGCTTGACGCCTCAACTGGGCATACACTTTTTGAAATTCGCTTTTGACGGCTTCTTCGGGAACTTCAATTTTTAACGACCGTTTCACCGGTCCGAGCTCTGTCATTTCTAACTTCATAAGACCCTTCATCCTTGTAAAAGAGCACAATAAAGAATATAGATGTTAAGAAATGGTGCGAGAGGGGGGACTTGAACCCCCACGGTTACCCACGAGATCCTAAGTCTCGCGCGTCTGCCATTCCGCCACTCTCGCCCCTTAACCGTTTTCGCCTCACTCCATCGACTGCAAAACGAGGTTTTTTACCCGGAATCCTCAGGGTAAACAAAACCCTTCCACTCCACCAAGCCTCCCTATTATAAAACGTCCATCTCCTTCAGGCCATCCTAAAATTCAGGCTACGAAAAGAGCCCTATCGGAAAGGCCAAAACTCTAATCCGAGTTGATCGGGGGAAAATTCGAAGATGAACGATTCAATAGTCCCCTTCGACCCGGTCAAAGGCTTCATTTCCCTCTCCTCCAGTCATAATGCTGCTCGATGAGTACGGGATGAAGAGAAAAACCCCCACCAGCCATATTTATACCCACAGGGAACAAACCTCCGATCCGTTTTTTCAACCTTCCTGTGAAATTTCCCCCTTGATCGACTCAAGGGAGTTGGGTAAGGTACCACCCTATGACCTTAAAACAGCTCTATCAAGATATTTACCAGAAATTTCTGGATAAAAAAGATGAATATCAAGGGTATGACTTTCAAGAGTCACCGGTAGGGTCCG
>BQIW01000082.1 GCA_021604105.1 Nitrospirales bacterium
ATTTTAGAAATCTGTATTTATGGGGTGTTATTCTTCGGCATCACCCCGTTTATATTGAAGACCCTGTTTCAAAAACAATTTCAAGGCTTTCAAGTCATCTTCCAACGCGAACCCGACTCACCACCACTTTCCTCATCATAAGATTGGGTTCATTCAGCATATGATGATTTCGGTCTCCTTCAGGTGTGCCACTGAAATATTCGTCTCTCCTGGTCCGACGCCTGCCGTCTGGCCTAAAGGAGGGACGCTCCCATCCACCGGCGGGCCTTGTTTGAGCCCGGCGAGTTGGCCCGCCCTCCTTAGATTCGCGTCCATCCGCTCTCATTTGGCCAGATGGGGCGTCACTGGTTTTGGGTCCTTTTGCCGAAACAAAAGGGCCTCGGCTGCCGGGCCGAAACCCGGCAATACGGGAAATGCCGTGGGGGCGAGATTTGGGAACACAAATAAAATCCCTTCACCTTCCAACAATTTTCTGAACCCCCCATGATGTATTCCTTTGAATACAAACCATCACGAGATGACCCAAGAACCTTAAACTCACTATGATCAAAATTTTTCCTCAATCCACATTCTGAAACTCATATGAAAATCGCCACCTGGAACGTCAACTCCATTAAAGTCCGGATCCCCCACTTGATGGAATGGGTCAAACAGGCCAACCCGGACATTGTCCTGCTGCAAGAACTCAAAACCACTGAGGACCAGTTTCCCAGAATGGCGATTGAGGAACTGGGCTATAATATGGCCATAGTCGGACAAAAAACCTACAACGGAGTCGCCATTCTCTCCAAAGCCCCGATCGAAATCGAACACACCATACTGCCTGGCGCCCCTTCTGACGAACAAGCCCGCTACGTGGAAGCGGTGGTGGGGAACGTTCGAGTCGCTTCAATTTATTTACCCAATGGGAATCCGGTGGAAACCGAGAAGTTTACATATAAACTTGCCTGGTTGGATCGACTGATCACGCATGCGCAATCGCTTTTAGCCCTGGAAGAAGCTGTGATATTAGGGGGAGACTTTAACGTATGTCCCACCGACCATGACGTCTATGATCCAATGGGATTTGCCGACGACGCCCTCTGTCGTCCTGAGTCACGTGCCCGTTTTCGTGCCCTCTGCCATCTCGGGTACACCGATGCCCTTCGAGCCCTGCACCCCGAATTGGGGCTCTACACCTATTGGGATTACCAGGCCGGCCGATGGAATCGGGACGAAGGACTTCGCATCGACCATCTCCTGCTCTCTCCACAAGCGGCAGACCGGTTAGTCGCAGCAGATGTTGATCGGGGACCGCGCGGAATGGACAAACCTTCCGATCACACTCCCGTCTGGTGTGAATTGTCCCCCTCGTAATCGCAACCTAATTCTAGACAAGTTAGGGTCGCATCAATCCGTGAAAACCCCAGGAACCTCTACAGGGAAGCCACGCTAGGCGGCTTTGGCCTTGGAAAGGCGATGCTGGCGCATCCATTCCTTGGCCTCTAAGGTCACATCCATGAGCGTGTCCAAATGCTCTTGGCTGAAGAATGCCCGTTCTTCCATTCATCCGATTTCGTTTTGTAGGACCAGGTGAACGTAACCGTGAGGAACGGTTGACCTTTTTCGGGGATGTGTTTCCAGATATCCGCGTGAATGGCTCCGATACGGATTTTGTGAAGCGGTGGGTTTTTAGTTTGTTTCGCCATGATGTTTTCTCCTTTGTTGGTTGTTGAAACTTGGCTTCTCACAGAAAGCGGAAGCCAATTCATCAACCCGGAGAAAATGTTTCAGGCGAGTGCCGCCGCGCCTGACAGCAACGGACATGACAAGAGTGAAACGGATGGCTTGGGCGGTGCAGGGCGCAAGGCTTCACCAAAAAACCCTTTGTGGGCAAAAGTGGGATTGGAGCAAATTCAAAGGGTGCGTCGTTACTGGCGCGTGGCTTAACCAACAACCGATTTGTGGAGAAAAGTGGGAATGGGACCTAAAATCAGAGGATCCTGGACATCACGGAAAAAATTTGATCGGCCTTCACGGGCAATCTCGGGCAAAAAATTTCGTGGAGAACGGGCATTTCCCCAGAATGAAAGAAAACGCTCGCATGGTGTAAACAGGAAGGGAAGGGCGGTTAGGCGTGGCCTTCGAGAAAATTCGCATCGGGATTCTGTTCCCTGAGCCTTTCTTCCTCGCGTTTATCACTCGTCCACGCCAAAGCCTCTTCTAGATTTTTAGCAATGCGGAAGAATACATCCTCTGGCCTGTGTCCGGGTCGGAAATAAATTCCCGGCCCTGTTCATCGGTTTCGACCTTGACGGCAGGGCTGACTTTTTCCACGACGAATTTCCTGTCGCCCATTTGGAGGATATATTTTTTGTCGTCCATACCAGAATTATAAACGCTTTCGTTTGGCCAGATTCAAATACCGATAGACCGATGATTTAGATACCTTCAAGGCGTTGGCAATTTCGGTGTCCGTCATACCTTGCTTACGTAAGGCGCGGGCGCGTTGAGGGTTGGCTTTCATCGTGCCGGCCTTCCTGCCGGCATAGATGCCTTTCTTCTTTGCGACCTTAATCCCGGCGACTTGCCGCTCTTTCGTGTGCTGCATTTCGATTTCGGCCAAACCGAATAAAACTCCGGCCACCACATGCCCGATAGTACCTTTGAGGTCAATTTGCTGCGTCACGGCCACCACGCGCACGTCTTGGCCGCACCAGTCGGCTAAGACGTTAATGCCCTCCCGGTGATTACGTGCCAGACGATCCAGTTTCCAGACAATGACGGTTTTGACTGAGCCGTTAAAGATTACTTCCTGCAATTTTTTAAAAGGCTGGACGCTTCAAAGAGCGTCCGCTTTCTTTGTCTTCAAACCATGTGATTTGTTTAGCCTGAAGTTTTTGACTGTTAAGCCAGCGTGAAATTTAGGAATATTTTAAAATTATTCTAGCCCTGTTTGATTGAGGCAAGCATATATATTGGAATTTCATCCTTCCTTTTAGAACACCAATTTTTCAATTGCTTTATTTCAATGTTTTTCCTAGGCTCCTTTTTACATGATATTTTGTGTTTTCGAAAACAAAAGGAGGGAGCCATGGGAAAACTTTTCCAAGGAATTATCCTAATCTTTGGAATTTCATTCCTTGTAGGGTGTGGTAACCTAAATAGCATCCATCACTTTTTAACTGTTGATGAAGGCACCGGAGCAATGGTGGACATTAAACAACGAGCAATCATCGTCTCTAAGAAAAAGATCGAAAAAACGGATGAACAAGGTTATTCTCAAAAAACGCAGACGATCGTCTGCACTGAACCAAGTCCTGATGCATTATCCGCGTATGCTGCAGAATTGGCAGCAGAAGGAGGAATTCCTGGAAAAGTTACGGCCAAATTAGCTGGAGCCACTCAGGAAAGCGCCGCCTTTGTCGGTCTTCGAACACAAAGCATTCAACTGTTACGTGATTCTTTGTATCGCCTTTGCGAAGGGTATATGAGTGGCGCTCTAACAAAAACCGAGTACGGACATTACACACGCCGATATCAACGGTTTATGATTGCGCTATTAGGTATTGAACAACTTACAGGCGCGATCCGCGCACCTTCAGTCACTATTCGGACTGAAGGAAAAGCCCAAACAGCCGATTCAATTGCCGATCTGAGAAAAGAGGTTGAAAAAATTGATGAAGAAATTCAAGAAAAAACAAAATCCAAAGATGCTCTTATGGGGAAACAAAAGGCTGAGGCAGATACGGAAAAACAACAATACATTCAAAAAGAAATTGATGCAGTAGGCACAGCTATTAAAGAAAAAGAGGCCGACAAAGAAGATATTGAAAGAGCTATTACAGAAGAGCGGAAGGGGTTAGTTGCTGAAGGATTTTCGACCGCTTCAGTAAGTGAAGTTGGACTTCCCACTTCAAGAAGCGATGCCCACATTCAGCACGTGGCTTCTATCGTGGAAAATATTGTGCTACGAGCCATGGATGTAGATGATCTTGGACCTTTTTGTTGGGACTTTCTAATAAACCAAAAAACGAATGAAGACAAGCAAGGCACCCATTCCGATTCTACTCGAACAACCCAAGCAAGTGTTCATAAAACTCTTTTGGTATCTAACCAAACGGCACCACCCAGTAATTCTCTCCCTTCTATTCCAGAACCTATGGTAGAGGGCACTGAACCTCATGATCCATCATCTCTTGAAAAAATTTGTTTAATGAGATTAGCACAAAATGATTTAGATCAAGAACAGGCCAGAAATAATAATAAGGCCTTGTTCGACATTTTTAAAAGCAATTTAGATAAGTTAACTCCACAAGAAAGGGTTAAGGCACTGAGACCTGCCGTTGAACAACAACAATCCTCTGATCTCCATGAGTTACCTCCTAAGGCAAACCCGGTTGGACCAGTTTCTCCGTGGCCACGAAAACCTTACGGCCCAACACTAGCATGGAAAATGCCCAACGACGGGACCACAAGTATTTATGGGTGGAACTTTGAGCCATCCATGCAGGTTATGAATACAATACCATCGCACCACACTCCGCAAGTTTTGGTTAAGGAAACTTCATATGTGCCATATGATGCACCGAGTCTTTCACAATTAAAAACCGAACTAGCTAAAAAATACTCAGACCAAAAACTAGGCCTCTGTTCTTTTTCCATTCATGGAACAGTGGAATGTCTTTCTAGAAGGACTTTCACTATTCAAGAGATGTCGGAGGATGACTTTGAATGGCTAGTGTCGGTACATAAAGGGCCAACGGAGCAATTCAGATTTCTATGGACTCCTGATACCATGCCCTCTACAGATTCTCAAACAGGAAAATAAATTGAAAATTTAAAGACAAAGAACAACTCGATAAAATAATGACCTTGTCCATAACTTGCCATTGGACCATCCTTGAGAAGAAATTTCCTCAAACAGAATTGGTGAAATCACGTTCATTTAATTTTTGCTTTTGTTAAAACCAGAAATAGGAAGCTACGTAGAATCAAGACCTTACAGTATTTCACCCTCATGTTATCTTGGCTTTTATGAGTAAATACAAGAAAGCAGAAATTGAAAATGGGCCGTGGAACAAGGGAAAACCGGTCGGACAAATGACCCCGTTTACGCCGGAACAGGATCAGGTCATTCGGTCTTTGTTAACCACGGAAAAAAAGATTCGGGATTTGGCGCTCTTTAATGTGGGGATCGATACGATGCTCCGAGCATCTGACCTGCTTCGGCTATCGACCGCCGATGTCACCGATCATCACGGAGATGTGGTGAGTGAGGTTAATATCCGGCAGAAGAAAACCAACCGAGGGCATCTGGTCGCCTTATCTCCGGAGACACGAGACAGTCTGGCCGATTGGATTCTTTACAGTGGTAAGAAATCAGAGGACTATTTATGGACGAGTAATGGCAACCGCAAAACCCGTCCACACCTCACACGAGAACAATATGCCAACTTGGTCAAGCAGTGGGCTTATCTCGCCCGACTTGACCCGAAACGTCATAGCACCCATTCCATGCGCCGCACAAAATCAGCGGTCATCTATGACAAAACCCAGAATCTGGCGGCCTGCCAACATCTCTTAGGGCATAAAAATATTGGCAGCACGGCCCACTATTTGGGGGTGGATCAACGCAAAGCTCTTGATCTGGCCAAACGGATTAAAATCTGAGACAAAAATGGTAGCCTCTAAAAAAGCACCAGAAAACCCCATTTGGTAATTTACAAATGGAAGATGATTCACGATTACATTTTTTATGATTGATTTTTTCTTTTCGGATGAATCTCGTCAAAACAACCCTTCTCGACCTGGCATGGGACAGCTAGCAGCAGTCGGGGGCTTAGGCATCTCTGCCGACAATGTTAAACCTGTTCAAGCCACAATAGATCAGATTTGTGCACGCTACGGCTTCCCTCCCAATGAGATTTTTAAATGGTCTCCAGACAAAACCTTATGGATGCACAGAAATTTGCAAGGCGACCAACGAACCGATTTCTTTAAGGAGGTTCTTGGTGTTTTAGAAAACAATGATGTTATTGCATTTATAGTAGTTACAGATTATACGTGCCAATGCGCAACGAATACCGATGATCACGACTTAGATATAACGACCCTATTTCTTGAACGTGCAAATGGCGTTTGTCAGCGCCGTGGGTCACAGGGCTTTGTTGTGGTTGATCGTCCTCCAGGTGATCGAAAGGATGAGGACCGCTTTCTGGCAATTTGCGCAGAAACTCTTCAATCGGGAACGTCTTTTGTGAAAATGGACAAAATTGCCCACAATATTTTTGCCACACCATCTCGGATGTCGAGGTTACTTCAGGCATCAGACCTAGTCACAGGATGCACTTTATCCAGAGTTGCTGGTGAAGACAGATTTTCCCCTCCCGTGTTTGAAAAAATAAAGTCTATTTTAAACAAGGATGGAACTCGCATTGGAGGGTACGGACTTAAACTACATCCAGATGGTAGATATGGAAATCTTTACCACTGGCTTCTTGAAGACACCCATTTTTGGAAGTCTAATTGGGGTGTCCAACTTCCAGTAAATAATTTTTACTATTATCGTGATCCCTTTACAATCTGAAAGTTTTTTTTAAAATGCCTGCACCCTATTTGAGAGTTTTGAAAGAAGGAAAACTACGGGCTGGGAACGGGTTGATCTGTAGCCAATTGTCCTTGGTCGGCAAAACTGTAATGCCTATGTTCCCCGATAATGACGTGATCGAGGAGCCTAATACCTAACACCGTCCCAGCCTCTGATAATCGCTTGTTGAGGGCATGGTCTTCCGGGCTTGGATTGGGATTGCCCGAAGGGTGATTATGAACGCCAATGATGGCGGCGGCATTAGCCAGAAGGGCCGCTTTATAGACTGAAGGAAAGAACCATTCTCTTAAAAATGGGATGGTACGGATTGCTGTCACGACCGAAAAGCCCAGTTATTAGCGTGTGTCAGAGTTATTTCATCCATTTGGGCTTGAGCAATTTAAAGCGGCGATTGCTTTTGAGGCGGGGGGAAAACTTCGGGCTGGTAAATATCCCGCCGTATCGTCGTGCTGGCACGGTCGCCGCTTGATAAAATGACGCAGTGATACTCATAGGGAAAGTATGAAAGGAAAATCGGGAAACGCCAAGGCGTGGCTTGGTGTTTTCCACAAGGGGGCCATCATGAAATGGATTTGGGTCTTGATCGCGGTGTTACTGGTTCCGGTGTCGGCACACGCGGAGCGTTCGGAAATGGCCCCAGAGGTGAGCATTTTCAGCAAAAAATACGTGAGACCGGAACATCCACATAAGATTATATTTTCCCTGAAGGCCCGCGAAGACGGGGATTTTTTGCGGGCGAAGTTTCGCTTTTTTTTCTCGAAATTCCATCCCGTCGATTCCGCTTTACCAGGTGAGTGCGTATTGTTGGTAAATAATCAGGCAGTTTCAGGATTCGGAGATTATTGGATAGCAGGGAAGAACGGGCCTGAACTGTGGTTACCGTCTCTCACGCAGAAAGATCGGGTAGAATTCGGAGTCTTTTGGGACGAGGGACGCCCGGTGTTGGAATACGCCACCTTAGAAACCGAAAATAATCGCATAAAAGTTTTGGATACATGGCATTCGGGATCGAGTGAATGGCTCTTTGCCAAAAACCCGCTGACCGACCCTGATACGTATTATCAGGAACTCTCTCTTGAGGAGGTGTGTAGCCCGTACACGCTTGAAGAACAACTCAAAGAGGCAAAAGAAAAGCAGCAAAGCTAAAACCTATCGTATTTTTCATAAATAACATTATCACACTAATCCCTTGATATACTTAACGAATTTTTAGGATATTTGGCACGTTTTCTTTCAATTTAAATGTCCTACTCCCTGCCGTTTTTTAGTAGATACTTTTTTTCTTTCAGTTTAAATGGCACTTTTTTAAAGCTCTAGAATTACTAACTTTGACCTAGTAGTTTAAGAAAACAATGAAATCTCAGTTACTTCAACACGTCATAGACCACTATCTTAATTCTGGGGACTTCAATGGAATCCCATATTCCTCGTTACTAGAAAAGCTGGTTATACAAGAAACCCAAATTTTCTCCGTTCTTTTAGAACTTATTGCAGAAGATCAAATTGAAATCATGTACGGAGATTATCACCCAAACCCACATATAAAAGCTTGGGCTGGAAAGGATAAAGAAGGACAACTCGATAAATTACAAAATTCTCAACTTTTAAACCAAGCGTGCGTGTATCCAGCGTCAAAAGCATTGGCCGACGTTTCTGATATTCCTGAAAAGTATTCCGGGAAACCATATTCAATGGAACTTGCTTTTGGAGCAGGCCAGCTAGATTTTCGGTCTTTTAATTTGGAAATTTTGGAAATGTACCGCAACGATCCTAGGTATCATTACGATAATGATGATATTAGCGGCTGGATATCAGCATCGGATGGGAAGTCGGACGGTATGGCGTCATCCGATAGCGTATATCTTCAAACTTTTGGTTTCTCTTACACAGACGATTTTGATCGGGCGGTAGCTGTTTACGTCCGTTATTTACACGACCTTTCGCCTGAGCATCAACAAATGTGGAAGGCCAAAGAACTTCAAGGAGATTACAAACTTCACCCTGATTATCATCGTAATACTATGGGACATTGGGGAACAAAACTTTCAATTTTTGACGCGTTCACCCGTGAGCTAGAAGTCATAAATCAAATGTGTTCGAAAATGAATATGCCAAATTTATTTAAAGAAACTTTTTTTGAGGAACAAAGGCCCCGTGAGTTTGGGTTTTTGCTTCGTCCTACCCTGAAGGAGTTTAATATATTCGTTGAGTTGTTAGATAAAATGATGTCCCAAAATATTAAAAAGGATTTCTTTAGGGGGGAAATCGATTTGGAGACGGAACAAGAACGAAAAGACGGGAAAACAATTGTCTCTCAAAAAGGAACCATTCAGTTATTGGAAGAGTGGATCAGAAAACTTTTTAAGCCTGAGGACCCCAAACCCTTATTAGCATTATTTTCCACCTTTAAGGATATCCGAAGGTTACGTCAAAATCCTGCTCATTCTGTAACGGAAAACGAGTTCGACCAAAAATACTTTAAGGAACAGAGGCATTTAATTAAAAAGGCCTTTGTGGCTGTCAGAACTATCAGATTGATTTTTGCCAATCATCCGATGGTGAGATGCGACCCTCCAGAAATCAATGAATTCTTGTTTAAGGGTGAAATTTGGGATTTCTAACAATGACTGGTTTTACACAATAACGGTTATTAATCCCCTCGGTTCCACACCTCGTAGACTTCCTGATCAATGGTTGCAATCAACACACCGATGTCGTTGACATCATCGCTCTTTGGCTTATCGCTAAAGGCGACACTTGCATAGGGCGAGAAATCCTCGCAATAGGGGGAGTCTTCGTCGTCATCCGGGGGAGGGTTTTTTCCAGCTTAAGGTTTTGTATGGCCGTAGGGTCTTCTCTACCTCGGGCCACGAAGACCCAGAATGAAGGCAATAATGCTCGGTATCGAGCGCGATTAACGCTTTGAGGTCTTTGATGGTTGCTATGTGAACCATTAGACGGGAAGTGGCTCAATTTCGGGAAACCGCTTTACCTTAATTGTTTTGGCAGTCTTCTCTACATTGGCCAGATCATAAGCCATTTGCATGCGCATCCAATGCTCCACAGTCGAACCAAAGGCTTTGGACACCCAGACCGCCATTTCCGGCGAGAGCGACGTTTTCTCATTCGTCACACGAGACAAGGTTTGCCGTGTCACACCGAGCCGTTCTGCCGCATCGGTAAGGGTGAGGCCCGAAGCTTCAATGGAATGCTTAATAATCTTGCCCGGATGGACAGGGTTTTTCATAGGCATGCTATTCTCTCCTCAATGATAGTCTAGTAAATCCACGTCAAAGGCGTTGCCAACTTCAAACCGAAAGATAATCCGGTGATTCCGTGATACGGTCACACTGTAAAACCCTTTTAGGTTGCCCGTAATCCGATGAAAGCCAAAGCCTGTAATGTCGATGCCAAATCTTTATAAGGGAAGAGAATCCTATTATAGTAGGAAAGAACATCCCGAATGGTTTTATGAGGAAGATGATGAATTTGGTTCAGAACCAGACGCCATCAACAGGCAGACGAATAAACTTCTTAACAAAATAGATAGAAAACTAGAAAATTTAATGTTCCCAACTGACGAAAAGCAAAAAAAATGGTGGCAATACGATTAAAAGGGAAAATATGTGGTCCCTTTTAATTTTCCACAATGACACTTATCACTCAATTTCATTTTCCCCGGTCAATCACGTTTTTCTTTTCTGACATCAATCCATTTTTCAACAGATGGATACCAGTCTACACTTTGATTAAGAAAATCCCTAAAAACTGGACTATTGGCATACATTTCTCTTGCATAATCATCCCAACCTTCGTCCTCTAACACAACGACTTTGCTAGCCGCAGCATGGTCAAGCATATCAGCAAGCATTTCTGACATGAGCATTAGTCTCCTTTTCTTTTTTGAATCAATATCCTTTTCTATTTCCTTTCCCTCATAAAAATAATCATACAAGTCTGGATGATCTATCCAGATTTTTTGCATATGAAGGGAATGGGTGAATAAATTTGCCCTCAACTGTAAGGCGTTTTGGTCATTAAGAGAAGTAACAGATCTCAATGAAATCAATAAAGCAATAATGCTTGTTATCCCTATTGTGCTAGCCGCCACAGTGGGCATTAGTGCAATAGCTAATCTCCAAAAAAAAGCGTGAACGCAGGCTTCTCTTCTTGGATCATCCTCAGGAAATTTATATCTGTTGAAGAAAAAGTTTTTAAGAATGGGGAAAAGGCGGTGTTCTTGACGAAGAATTTCAGCTTGAAGTTCAATTCTATTGAGAGGTTTACCGGAGCTGTTTTCCACAGTTTTTTAAAAACCGGATTAACTTATTTAATTAAGGAGACGGCTATCTAGAAAAGTGAAAAAATTTTCAATTTAGAGGTGTCAAAATAATTATCAAAACTAGCTAAAAAGTCAACAAACATTGGAAAATTATTGGGAAAAATGTTTTCCACAATAACGGTTATCCGACAAAATCAAATTCTTCTGCCCGTTGTAAATGAATGGCGTCCTGGTGGAAGCGATACCAGTCGGTTTTGATAAAGCCCCCTACCCTATTAAACCGCCGATACAAGCCGTCACCTTCGATCATTAAGGACGGAAAGGAAAAAACAAATATCCCTCTTCGACAAAGGCCGAGCGAAAGGCCATTCCCGGCTTGATGTCTTTGCGGGACATGCCCCATGTTCCCCTGCTCTATTGGTCTGGAGTCTTGTCATCTTTCGGGAATACCACCACCCGGCCCGAGATGGCCACATGTTGGGGAAGATTCAGAGTAATATTGTCGCTGTCATTGGCAAAGGCCGTGCCGACGGTCGTCCACGCGGTTTTTTCTGCCCCGTCTTTTTCGTAGGTTTCAGGAACAGCAATTTTACCTTGTATGGACTCTCAGGACGATTTCGGAAAAATTGATCAGAAAAACTCAATCATCTGATTGGCAAATGAGCAAAAATCTTCTATTCTGTAATACTTTGTGAAACTAAGGCCCCAAATCGTATCTTGACAATTTTCTTTCGAAAAATTCCTGCTCCATAACGACGAGCATTCATCACGCATGGATTCCATTAAATTCGGGACTTCAGGATGGCGGGCCATTGTGGCCGAGGACTTTACGGTCCGGAATATCCGTATTGTGTGTCAGGGAATCGCTCAATTTCTCCGTCAACAAAAGCTGGGGCAACAAGGCATTCTTATTGGCTACGACGCACGATTTTTAGGGGAACATTTTGCCAAAGTGGCTGCAGAAGTCATGGCGGCCCATGGGATCCCTTGTCTGATTTGCGACCGCGACACCCCGACCCCGGCCATCTCCTACCACGTGGTCAGTCGCAAATTATCAGGAGCCATGAATATCTCAGCCAGCCACAATTCTCCTGAATGGAACGGGATCAAATTTACGCCGGACTGGGGAGGACCGGCGCTGCCTGAAACCACCAAGGCCATAGAACTGCGCATTCTACCGCTGTTGCATGGAGAACACATCAAATGGCTCCCCTGGGAGCGGGCGACACACGATGGCATGGTGCGGCATTTCGATCCGCAACCCGAGTATTTGAAAGCTCTGGAATCGCTGGTGGATCGCGACCGCATCCGGAACGGCCGGATCCGGGTGATTTTTGATCCACTCTATGGAACCTCCAGGCATTATCTGGATGAATTCCTCCGACAAGCCGGGGCAAAAATGGCCGTTTTACATCATTGGCGAGATCCGTATTTTGGAGGATTTCGACCGGAACCAACCGACGAGACACTTGAGGATCTGAAAGAGACCGTTCGCCGCGAAGGGGCACACCTTGGCCTGGCGACCGACGGAGACGGAGGCCGGTTTGGCATCGTGGATGCTGACGGCACCTTCATTCAAGCCAACTACATCCTGGCACTCTTGTTGGATTATCTCATTCGCAGTCGGCAATGGACCGGTGGAGTTGCCCGCTCGGTTGCCACCACCCATCTCATTGATGCCGTGGCAGCACACCATGGACTCACCGTCCACGAAACCCCGGTCGGATTCAAATACCTCGGCGAATTGCTCGCGAAAGGGGAAGTGGTCTTTGGCGGGGAAGAAAGCGCCGGAATGTCCATCAAGGGCCATGTACCGGAGGCAGATGGGATATTGGCCGGGGCGTTGGTCGCAGAGATGGTGGCCTTTACCGGACAGACCATTCAGGAGTTACTGAAAGACCTGTTTGATCGAGTCGGCGCGACGTTCACGACACGACAAGATCTGCCGATGAGCGACCACCTCAAGACACAGGTCAAGCAGGTCCTTGAACATCCACCATCGGAGTTTGCGGGAGCCGAGGTCATCCATGCCAATAAACTGGATGGCTGTAAACTCATCCTGCCGGATAACTCCTGGTATCTCATTCGATTGTCCGGAACCGAATCCCTCGTCCGATGCTATGGCGAAGCCAAAACCCCTGAACGCCTGGAAGAAATTATGCTGGCAGGGCGGGAACTACTGCATTCTCCTCACAATTGAATGTTCACGGGCTTACAACCCATGAATCTCTCCTCCTCGATACCCTGAGTCATGTTTAGTGATTCAACTTTATGGACAGGTTATGGCCCGTAGCGTGAAAGGGAGTGTTGAATAATAAGGATGTTCAAGGGCCAATTTGTGCAGGATGAGATTCCTCATCAAAGGCTACGGGTCGGTTCAAAAAAGCATGCCCTGAGTCTTCCCGAAGGGTCCGTCCAGCAAGGCCGCAGCCGTTTTTCCGCGCGGAGCGTACGCGTAGTACGTGAGCACGGGAAAATGGCGAGAACGCCGCTGGCGGCTTTTTTCAACAGACCCTGAAATAGATTTGGTAAAGGGGAAATGAGGTGGGTCAGGCATTGACCGGAGAAAGCCAGACACAGTAGAAAAATTTCGTTTTCAACTCTTTTATGTAGAGGGATCAATAATTTTCAGCTTGGGCATTCCGAATCGATAAAACCCTCGGTCCCGGGTCAACAACGCATCCGCATGGTGTAGAGCGTGAGCCCCAATAAGAAAGTCAGCCACCATACGATCTCGCCGTCCACCCTTTTGCCGATAATCCTTCCACAATCGCCCGGCAAACAATGAAGCCTCAACCCCTAAGGGGGAAAATTGCACTCCCAAAGTTTGCAAAACCTCCTGGGCATCGCTCTCAGAAGGAAAAACAGCCGAAACCTCGGCCATACGACCTCACAAGCTCCTAAAGATCCTTGATTCATGCATGAACAAATAGCCTCTTTTAAGTGAACCCATACACGGGAACGGCCCCAAAAAGATCAATAAGGATATTCGTATCAACGGCCGTAATCACTTGGGACCAGGTTTTCCTCGTAATGCCGTCATGGTTTGATCAGTACGTTGTTTGGTTTTTAATATGCCAAACAATGCTCCCACCGGATCAGACGTTTGAGCTTTTGTGGCAACCAGCCTCCCTTTCTCTTCTCGAAAATCCAATACTTGTCCGGGTAGAAGACCTAAACGGTCTCGAAGAGGTTTGGGGATCGTCACTTGTCCTTTTTCAGAGATGGTTGTTTTCATACTTTTACTGTAGGAATTCCTACTCATTTGATCAAATTACATACGGTTACCCGTAGCAAATCCAGAAGAATCACCCTCATGTTCTTCTTCGTTCCTACAAAATGGTACCGTACCTCACGAATTAAATCAGGGTTTATTCATATAAAATGGCGAAGGAAACTCCCCTTCGCTTGCTGAGGGGAGCTTCACTTCCTTTTAGCTACTAGAAAGATATTGATTCGAGTGTTAAGGAGTAAAAAAGCGGGTGGGCGAATGGCCCACCCGCTACGACTCGTTGTGATGAAGAGCAAAAGAATAGAGATGAAGATTTTACCCCATCAGACGGCGGTGAGCGCCATGGCTTTTTCGATCCTTTTGGCTGTGGCCTTGGCATTGCGGGCCAACCGTTTTTCTTCAATTTTATCAAGTTCATGCTCTATAGCCTGAAAGGCTGAGCGAATGGCTTCTTCAAATGTTTTTGATTCTTTTCTGGCGGTCACCGTCCGACGCCGGGGAAGCGTCACGACGACCAGCGCCTCCGCGTTATCAGCCCCTTTTTTATGATGGGCATTTTTCGTGAGGGTGACACGGGCATGAATGATGCGAATGGTATCCGTCTGCAACGCCTCAGTCCGTCGCTCAATTTCGGCTTTCCACCGAGGCGTCATGCCAACGTTGCGGCTCTCAATTTTTACATCCAGCGTGCGTTCATCCATAGACTCTCCTTCTTTGGCAATTCGTTGAATCTGTGAAATACCCAACACGTTTCAGGCTGTTTTTCCGACGAAATCCCGACTCAAACCTCCTTTTCTTTCAGTTTTCTATAGTGTAAAAATTTTCCTTCTTTCAGTCAAAGGCCTCAGCACCAACACTGTAATTTTTTTTCCTGTGGCAAGACTGTTACAGTATATCAGGTTGGATGGAAGAGGAGAGCAACTCCACCATCTCAGCTCGGAGGAGGGAGAGCAGATGTCTATAAATGTGGATATAAACAGGAGAAATCTTATGAAAATCGGCATAGCATTAGGGTTCGGAGTTCTGGCCAAAACTCTCGGCGTGGCATTGGCCGCACCCACAACCGGAACCGGGGGTTCGGACATCACCAAAATCACGAAAACGGATGAAGAGTGGAAGGCCCTCTTGACCCCCATGCAATATCGGGTCTTACGCCATGAAGACACCGAGCCGCCTTTTTCCAATGAATATCATAACAATAAAGATAAAGGCATTTATCAATGCGCAGGATGCGCGTTACCACTCTTTTCTTCCGACACGAAATTCGACAGCGGAACCGGATGGCCAAGTTTTTGGCAACCGATTTCGGAAGAAGTGGTCGAAACCCGAACCGACTGGAAAATCATTTATCCGCGAACGGAAGTTCACTGTGCACGATGCGGTGGCCACCAGGGACACATATTTGACGACGGCCCACCGCCGACGGGATTACGGTATTGCATTAATTCCGTGGCGTTGAAATTTGTCCCGGCGTAACAAAGCGCTGGTGCACTAACTGCTCGACTGCCGGAAAATGTCGCTCTGGAAGATTGCGGAACCGTTTTCGGCAGTCAGCTACCGCTTCTTCAACAGACAAATAGTGCTTAGAAGAAGGAAGTAAATTTTTCGAATACTCGCGTAACCGTTTTTCCACTATTCGCGCCAAAGTCTCATCACCTGCCAGGGCCAGCGCCGCCGCTTCTAGATTCCCGTGATAGTCGACTAAGGCTTGAAACCCCAGACCTTTCAGTCGTTGGGTGACCGTGCTACGATCCCATCCTAAAGCCTTGGCTGTCGCCTGCATATCGAATCCATGACGTCGCAGGCATTCCAACACCATGTCATCTTCCACGCGCTCCAGCTCCACCAAACCACGTCCCTCACCCCGCAAGGAGGGCATGACCGGACTACTGAGATGCAAATCTGCTTCGGTAATGAGGGACCCGTTCGCCAACGCCACGGCCTGGGCCACGGTTTGTCGAAGTTCTCGAATATTACCCGGCCATCGATAGGCTGTAATCGCCTCCAACGCACCTTTCGTGAATGCCAAATCCATTCGATCCTGGTGTCGGGAAAAATGCTGTAGGAAGAATTGCGCCAACAGCAGACAGTCTTCCTCCCCTCGCTCCCGAAGAGGAGGGAGAGTCAACACAATACTCCGCAGTCGATAATAGAGATCTTCCCGGTATCGGCCGGCCTCCACATCCTGTTGAAGATTGCAATTTGTCGCCGCGATAATCCGCACATCCACCTGAGTGAGCCGGCTTTCTCCAACCCGGTGAAATGACCCGTCCTCCAGGAACCGCAGTAATTTTGCTTGCACATCCGATGGGAGTTCGCCGACTTCATCCAAAAAGAGCGTTCCACCATTCGCCGTTTCAATATACCCTTTACGACCGACTGCGCCGGTAAAGGCCCCCTTCACATGGCCGAACAATTCTCCTTCAAATAACTCCGGCCGGATCGCGGCCATATTCACCGACACAAATGGCCCACGATGCCGGGGACTCAATGCATGGGCCGCTCGAGCAAACACCTCTTTCCCTGTGCCCGTTTCTCCCAACAGAAGAATAGGGCTCTGGGTCCCGGACGCTTTTTTTAAATCCTGGAAAACGCGAAGGACCGAAGGAGCACGGGTCAGAATATGAAGGGACTCACATTCTTGAAGTAATGCCTGATTCTCGGGTGCTTCGGAGTTCTGATGCCCGGCATGCTCCATGGCCGGCACCTGCCGATGAAGACCCTCCAATTCAATCTGCAACCGGTCAATCTGTCGTCTGGTTTCTTCAATCTCGGATTGAGAAATCTCCAATTGGCGAGACACCCCCCCTTGCTGAATTTCTAAGCCTTCAATAACCGTCGCCGACCGGCGCGCCTGATCTTGTGCCACATGTAATTGAGTCTCAAGTTCCCGGACATGCTGCTGTCTTTCTGCCAGCTCTGTCTCCAATCGTTGTAGCTGCTGTCGCCCTTGAGTGATCCGCCGTTGGATAATTGACCGGGACCGGGACAACCGCCAAGCCAGCGTTCCCCCTACGATCATTCCTAAAGCCATTCCTGTACTTAAGATCGGCCACACCCAACTACTGCGAAGTCCCCACAGCAAAGCAAGCCACGCAAGAAGGATACCAGCTAAGCCCATCATCCCCAGGCGGATTGGCGGAGTTCCCCAAAGAAGGAACCAGGCAAAGAACAGGCCTACACTCGCTGTTGCAGGAAAAGCGACCCACAGAGGAGTCCTGGAAATCCATCCGTTTGTCAGAACCGCGTTGGCCAATAAGGCATGAAGAAATTCAGTCGGCACCTCGGATTCCCAGGGCGTTGAAAGAGCTGGTTTATTCGACACTAGAGAAAAAAGCATCACTACTTTTCCGCGAAACAACTTCGTTAATTGATCGCGATCATTACTCTGAATGATGTTCCACACATCCCCAAAGACATACCTGGGAAAAGGTGAAGTTTCCCAATGTCCAATAAACCGGAATTGAGGGTCGTTGGTCTTCGGATTAGCTGTGGCCGTTTCCGATAACAACGAGGCCATTACGAGACCGATCGGAGGATGCGGCGATGAACCTGGAGAAAGAGCATGGGACTTCACACCCCTGAACACTCCATCCGCATCAGGTATCACCTCCAGCGTCCCCAACGCGGTTGCCGCATCGGCCAGGGCCGGAGGAACCGAATCCGGGTAAACCACGGACCCGACACGTTTGGTCACTTCAGCCAGTCGAACCAGTCCAGCCAAACCACCACATTCCGAGGCTATCGGGGAGGACACATCAATTGAGGGAACAATGAACGCAGCGCCAGCCCCATGAAGGGCCAGCAGTGTGGATTCCAACACGGAAAGATTCCATCGTCCTTCCCCACATAACGCGGGACTAATGCTCTCCGTAACGGGAACCAAGACCAGGGAAGGGTCGACGGGTCCAGAAGCCATGTGAGCCAATTGCCAATCAGTCAACCATCGTTCTCCCTGGGGAAAAACAGAGGAGACGCTAAAAGCCAGCACCGTGCTCACCAGTGAAAAGGCAAGGGCCAATGCCATGGTCTTAAAACGATCCGTCATTGAAGTCCTAATCATGGAGGATTGAGAAAGTTCCCACTCCCATACATGCACCATGGCTCAGAATTACAACCCCGGCCTGACGATCTGGTCTGGGCATCCATTTGCCGCCAATTGCCAGTCTGCTGAAAAAACCTCAGACGATTCAGGAGCAACGGTTCGCACGACCTGACAGGAAAAGGGATTTCCTTCTTTTGCCGTTTGCAAAAAATAATTTCGGATCTGAGGATCTGCTGGAACCAAGCGACCACGCTTTCCATGCACATACCAGGCATGGAGTGTCTGCTGAGCAGGCTGATCACCGGCCAAAGCCTGGTCGATCACCCATGCAACAACGGGTTCACTCGGAGTCAGGTGGTCCCAGGTCCCTTCATCATTGGCCACCTGAGTGGACATGGGATGGGAAGGAGCCAACCGGTGAAGATCTTCTCGAATGAGACCAAAGCCGGTTAACACTTCCTGCCGGTCACTGGGCGAAAAGAGGTGTCGATGAAGGCCGCGACGGAATTGTGAGAGCTGTTCTCTGGCAGTCTGCGTGAGCGATTCGGCCATCGCGGCCCGACTACTCCGAAACCACCATAACATCGCCAACGGTATGTTGCGATCTACACCACTGCCATTGGCATACATCGAAGCCAACAGACTTTGGGCTTCGCCCGATCCGCCTTCCGCCGCCAGACGGAGCGGCTCGACCGCTTCACCGGTCCGGTTCTGAGCACGAAGCACAACCCCCAAATGAAACCATGCATCGACAAATTGAGGCTCAATCTCGACCGCTCGTTGAAAGGCGGCAACAGCCTGAGACAAGTTCCCCGCTTCTGCTTGGGCTTTGCCCATGGAAAAATGGAGGTGCGCCCAGGCCGGTTGCAATCGAGCAGCGGATTCCAGGGCAACCAAGGCCTTTTCCCACTGTCGGGTCGCCAAAAGCGCCGATCCCAACTGAGACCACCCGGGAGCCCATTCAGGACGTTGGTCGGTCACCACATCAAATTCAACCGCCGCCTCGTCGATAAGTCCCATGGCAGCCATGGCGACTCCCAAATTGTAATGAAGCCATACTCCATCTTTGGCAAAGGGATCTCGGCGTAATGCCTCTCGCCAGAGCGAGGCGGCCTGCGCCCAATTTCCCTGACGACTCCATACGACACCAAGCAACAATCTCGCTGAAGTCAATCGGGGATCGAGAGAAAGTGCCCTTTCCAGTGAGGGAACACTGGCTGACTCGTCCCCTTTCGCAAACAATGCCACACCGATATTGTAATGCGCGGCCACAAGCTCAGGTTGAAGTGTCAACGCCTTCCGGGAATGTCGGATCGCTTCCTGATAGTTCCCCTCTAGTAAACGGAGTAATCCCAAACTGGCATGGGCCTTGGGGAGTTCAGGCTCCAACGTCAGGGCTCGCCTCCAGGCCTGTTCGGCCAGAGTATTTTCGTGTGATGCATAATAGGCCAACCCCAAGGCTTCATAGGCATGCGCCCAATGGGTTGCGTCATGAATTGTCGCTTGAAAATGGGCCACAGCTTGCACAGGATCTCCTGCAGCCAAATACCCCAATCCTAATGCATAATGGGCTTCGAAAAAATCAGGCTGAAGGCGAAGGACCGCCCGCCATTGCGCCAGGGCCTGCGCAAGGCGACCATCTCGCACCAGAGAAATACCATAGTTATACGAAACCAGGGCTGACAGGTGATACCGCAAGGAGGCCGTGTGAAAATCCAACCGCTCCGCTTGCGCCCAGGCGGCAATGGCCCCGGTTAAATCCCCCGTTTTGGCCAGGGCCACCCCAAGATTATGATAGGCATCGGCATAGCCAGGCCGTTGACGAGCGGTCTCCCGAAACTCGTTAATGGCCACATCCAGTTCATTCGTGAGAAAAAAATCAATCCCTAACTGCAAATGCGCTTCAGCCGAATCCTGAATGGGAGATGAATCCGCTTGGGAGGCACCAGTCACCTCTGCAGAGGAGGGGTAAACGAGAAGAAGCCCCAGCGAGAGGGTCACTCCCAACATCGCCGCCCAGACCGTCAAGTAGGCAGATACCCCTCGATTTACCATCAGTAAAATTTTAGCCATTAGAGATGGGTAAGGTTCAAGAAAACCCACGACACCCTCATGAACACCAACTTCAATGTATTAAGAAATCAAGGAAAATGGAAGGGCGCACAGGGAGGATCAGGCCTTTACCGCCATCCCCTGAGAAAAATAGGCGAAAGGCTTCGGAACGCCGGGAAGATAAAAGTTTTCGAGTGCGAAAACTGTCCAACCCTGCGCCTGAATCATTTGAACTATTGGACGGTTTAAATGACAGCCATCGCCAAGATGTTTCCATGCCGGCGTAAGACCATCCTGCCACCGGCGAACCGAACGATCCGGACTTTGCCCATGCTCTAAAAACAACAACCGTCCTCCAGGTCTCACGACCCGATGCAATTCCTGCAGGGCCTTCGAAAGTTGAGGAACGCTGCATAAGGTCATGGTGCTCACAACCGTATCAAAGCAGGCTGAGGGAAAGGGGAGCGCTTCAGCCAGGGCCAGGGCAAGATGAACGGGAATCACCGCCTCCGCCTGAAGCGAGCGGGCCAACGGGATCATCCCGAGGTTGGGATCAATCGCCGTCAAGGAATGGATCCGGGAAGAATAGTAAGAAAAATTGGCGCCGGTTCCAAACCCGATTTCCAAAACCAACCCTGACGCCTTTGCAACCAACGCCTGCCGCAAGGGGATAAAACCCGCTTGCCCCATACTCCAATGGACCAGCCTCGGAAACACTCGTCGTGCATACCACCCGCTTTTCATAAGAAACCTTCAAGGCAATTGAATAGGTCTTCTCATTTGCCTTTTCCTAAGCAACAGAATAACGTTTATCCTCCTAGGTAGTCCGCAAGCAAGCCCATGTGCCGGAAGGCCATAGACGAGATCTTTCAATTTCCCCCAGTTCCTCTAAGAATGAATGAGCCGAATGCCAAAGGTCGTTGATAAAGT
>BQIW01000083.1 GCA_021604105.1 Nitrospirales bacterium
GGTTAAGGCTGAAAAGAGCGTGCCGACGGCCGATAACCCCAAGGTGGCCAGAAAAAATATAATCAAGAGGATTCCGACGGCTTCAATGACATCCAGATTAAAGAATAAGACGAACAAGGGGAATAAGAGGATTTCGACTGAGAGCATGAAGAGGAAATTGGCCGCGACTTTTCCGAGATAAATGGCGCCCTTGGGAGCGGGGCACATTTGCAGGGACTCCAGGCAATCGTTTTGCAGTTCCGAGGTGAAGGATTTCCCTAAGCCGATAATGCCCGTAAAGGTAAAGGCCACCCAGATTATTCCCGCAATCAGTTGGCGTGCCGCATCCTGGTCCATGGAAAAGCTGAAGCTAAATACCAGAATGACAATGAGGGCAAAGAACAGCATGGACGACATGGTTTCCCGTGTCCGCCATTCACTGATCAGGTCCTTCCAGACGACCCAGCGAATTGTTTTAAAAAATGGCATCGGTGGTGAGTTGTTCAGGGGAGAGAAGTTGAAGGTGTCCACCTTTGAGAATCCCGCCCCGTGTAGCGATTTGGGTGGCCTTGTCACGGTCATGCGTAGTCATGAACACGGTGCCGTCACGGTCCAGCGTTTCCTGAATGAGCTGGTTGGTGATAGCCACCCCGTCATGATCCAAGGCGTTGTAGGGCTCATCGAGTAGAAGGAGTTGGGGCTGAGCCAGAATGGTTTTGGCGAAATCCAATCGCTTTTTCATCCCGGCCGAAAATTGACGTATTTTGAGGTCGGCAAAGGCCCCGATTCCTGTTCGATCCAGTGCCCGTTTGATGTGAGGTGGAGATGGGGTTTGCCCGCGCAGGCCCATGGCAAATTGGAGATTTTCGGTGGCACTGAGTTCATCATATAAATGGGATCCGTGGGCAATCAGCATGATGATTTCTCGAACGGTATCCTTCTGAGCCACGCCATCCTGGCCAAAAATGGTAAACTGACCATGAGAAGGTGCTTGGAGGGTGGCTAAAATCCTGAGCAACGTCGTTTTTCCTGCCCCGTTGGGGCCAAATAAGGCAAAGCACTCTCCTGGATGAATGTCAAAAGACAGATCCTCAAAAATACGATAGAAACCGTAGGCTTTGGAAAGATTGCTGACCTGAATGGCGATCATGTCATGGTAGAAGACTTGGAAAAGTTAGCCTTGAAGTCTACGAAATGTATTGAAGGTTGTCTAGGAATGTAACAAGATGGTGAAAATAGTCGCTAGCGATAGGCCTTTATCGTTCAGGGTTTCCCAAATCTCGCAGGATAGGAAGTTTCGTTCACGGCTACGTAAGGTTTTGCAGGGTAAAATGCGAGTCATTTTTGGCTTTTCCGTTTTCGCCGAGACTACTTGATTTGATGTATGGATCTCCTCAAACATATGGAATGGGCATGCACCTGATCCAATTTAAAATTCACATCATTCTGGTAGGTTGGCCTGTATGCAATGAATGGCGTTGACGATGAAATTTATCGGGTCTTATGATGTAAATTGAAGGGGTTTGTCGGTAAAGTGCATTGGGGAATGCTTGAATTATGTTGTGGGGAGCCAGTGAGTTGAAAACCATACCTGGGTTGAGGACCGCATGCCATTATCTCTTGAAATCTGGACTTTTCTGGGGAGGGATGGGGATTGTTTGTGTCCTTCTAGGCTGCGATTCCGGCTATTCTGAAAGTTCGTTTGCCGATACACCCTCTTCCCATCCTGTCGCTTCCCGTCCGTCAAAGGGATCCCCCGCTCCGGATTTTCGCTTGAGGGATATGCAGGGAAAGGCGGTTTCGCTGTCCGATTTTAAGGGAAAAGTAGTGTTGCTGAATTTTTGGGCGACCTGGTGTGGGCCGTGCCGGGTTGAAATGCCTGCAATGGAGGCGCTGTATCGCAGTATGCAATCGAAAGGGTTGGAAATTGTGGCGGTTTCTGTTGACCAACAGGGTCCTGCTGTGACAAGGCCTTTTCAGGAAGCGATGGGTTTGAGTTTTCCTATCTTACATGATCAGGATTATGAGGTGGGGTTGACCTATGGGGCACGTACGCTCCCTATGACCTTTGCAATCGATCGTCAAGGCATCATCCGGCAGGTAGTCTTTGGATCCCGTGATTGGAACAGCCCCGAAGCACGCAGTGGAATCGCCAAGGTACTTCAAGAACCGATTCCAGAGTCTTCCCAACGGATGTAGGAATATTATGATCGATTCGATCAGCCAGGTGTCTTTGCTTGCGGCGTTTAGTGCCGGACTGCTGTCTTTTGTTTCTCCATGTGTCCTCCCCCTCGTTCCCTCCTATCTGTCCTATATCACCGGGCTCTCGGTGGAAAATCTCGCGAAAGTTGAAGAGCGAGAGCGATTTAAGTCCGCGATTATCCTCAATGCGCTGTTGTTTATTGCGGGGTTTTCCTCGGTCTTCATCGCGTTTGGGGCATCGGCCAGTTTGATTGGGCAATTGTTGTATGACTATCAAGACGTGATCAGGAAAGTCGGGGGCGTCCTGATTATTATTTTCGGACTCTATTTGCTTGGCATTTTGAAATTACGTTTTTTTATGACCGAACGACGCTTGATGAATTTTGAGACGCGTCCCGTCGGGTACCTGGGTTCGTTTCTGATCGGGACCGCATTTGCCGCCGGCTGGACGCCTTGCGTAGGACCGGTGTTGGGGGCCATTCTGGCCTATGCCAGTACGACGGAATCAATGTCAAGCGGGGTGATGCTCCTATCGGCTTATTCGTTAGGGTTGGGTCTCCCGTTTTTTCTGACTGCATTTGGGATGGATAGCTTTTTAAGCTACTTTAAAAACCTTCGGTCCTATTTGGGTGGCGTGTCGTTTGTAAGCGGCGGGTTGTTAGTGGCGGTCGGCGTCATGATTTATGCGGATTCTCTGACACTTATCACCAGTTTTCTTGAACGTAACGGCATTGGTTGGTACATCGGACAATAAAAAGACCTGTTCGACCCGGTCTATCCTCCCTTTCTTCTATCCTCGCCCTTTTACTCACTTGTATCGTTTCCCGAATGATGGTGGTCTTAAGCAGATTTAGAGGTATAGTGGAGGAGCCAATATTTATGGAACAGCGGCGGTCGTCAGTTGGTTATGGAGTAGCGGGGGCCGTAAGAACATTTGGTCAGAGGATTCATGAATGGCTCGTGTCTTTCTCCGAGCTGCCGGTTTTCAGTCACATGTATTGATGGTCCTCAATTTACCGCAATTCCTTTCCGATCTATTTTTAACGCACATTTCCTGTCGGTGTAGGGTCCCTCCACATTTTTTGAGACTCTATAAAACCGCATTGTTGGCTTGTCATCATTGATGGGTCTCAACCACTTCCATGTGATGTAAACGGGTCGACATGAAAAGAAAAAACAGGGGGCTATTTCAATTTCAACGGGAGCGTTCTCAATGATTTTCGTAACCGGAGGCGCCGGCTATATCGGGTCACATACCTGCGTTGAGCTTCTCCATGCGGGCTGTAATGTGACGGTCTTTGACAACTTCTCTAATAGCCATTCTGAGTCGTTGGCTCGGGTGCAGCGTATCACAGGGAAGTCTCTTCGTCTGATACGCGGGGACTGCCGTGATCGTGCTGCAGTGGTGGCGGCTCTGCGCGAAAGCGGGGCGACCGCAGTCATCCACTTTGCTGGCCTCAAGGCAGTGGGAGAATCGGTTCAGCAACCCCTGGCCTACTATGACAACAATGTGGTCGGGTCCCTGCGTCTGTTGGAGGCCATGGGTGAGTGTGGCGTGAAACAGCTGGTATTCAGCTCCTCTGCTACGGTATATGGCGATCCGCAACGCCTTCCGCTCACTGAGGAACACCCTTTATCTGGGACTAATCCCTATGGTCGAACGAAACTGATGGTGGAGGAGATCTTGCGTGATGCACACCGTAGCGATCCGACTTGGCGGATCGGCATTTTGCGGTACTTTAACCCTGTTGGGGCGCATGGTAGTGGTCTAATTGGTGAAGATCCTCAGGGTATACCGAACAATTTGTTGCCCTTTGTGGCCCAGGTTGCGGTGGGCCGGCGGGAATATCTGAATGTGTGGGGTGCCGATTATCCTACTCCCGACGGGACCGGAGTACGGGATTATATTCATGTCGTTGATTTGGCACTGGGACATCTCAAAGCATTAGAGGCCTTGGCTCGACAGGATATTCAGAACGATTGCCTGACGGTGAATCTTGGTACAGGCAACGGGTACAGTGTCTTGGAGATCGTGCGGGAATTTGAAATCGCAAGTGGCAAGCCGATTCCCTACAAAATCGCTCCACGTCGCCCCGGTGACATTGCCTCTTGCTATGCTGATCCGAATCAAGCTTTCACGCTTTTGGGTTGGCGAGCTGAACGCGGACTCCCTGAGATGTGCGCGGATGCCTGGCGATGGCAACGTGATAACCCTCATGGATATGCTGTCTGATGTATCCCCTTAGCTACCAGCAGGCCTCATTAAGACGGGTTTTAGAGCCCGCGGGTTCTGGTGAATGGCACCTTGCCCCGGGCGAAATCCTCGTGCTCCGGTCGCGTGGCTGAAATTCTTGTTTCCTCATGTAGGATCTTGATGGAGGCTGCAGCACATCACCGGCTGCTCCAATTCAATTGTATTGCATTAATCAAGCTCCTAGGAGATTCTGATCCGTGAAGCTCCCGGAGGTTGGTGTGGGAGCCGTCTTTTGGGAACGAATTCCGAAAGCGGTCGGTCTGCTCCATGAATATTTTTTTTTGGATCGTGAGGTTCTTCGTATACATCGCAGAGGAATTGCGCTTCGTGGGCCAGGTTCTTCCAGAGGAAACCGGGGCATATGGCTAACGAGGGCCATGGGCCTTTAAAGGACGACTTGAGAACGCGGTTTCGCTAAGTAAGGAAGTACCAGGTTAACACCATTCGCCGGTTTTACAGGATTTCACACTACTCGATACCTGAATGGGTGGGGTTGTGGCCAAGGAGGATGGTGAATCACACCATGTGCCGATCGTACAAGCTGCATTGGAGGGAGGTGGCTCCGAGGTTGTGGGGGCGTTTTGCATGGTCGGGGCCATGGCCTCGGCTGAGGATGACATGGGGGATTCCGGGGTATGGGATATTGTCCGTACAAGGACTTGATGGTTAGGATTTTGTCCTATTGCCGAGGGCTTGGGGGTGTTGTGCTCATTTAGTGAGGGATCAAGAGGAATGGAGGCTAGAAGAGGGGGATTCTTTTTTTCCAGCTGTGCCAAGAGTTTTTTCCCCTGTGAGTGATAGGGGTTGTTGGGATGTTCGTTGACCAGGGTAATTAACCATTCTTGGGACCATTCTTCGATACCCAGGTTTTGGTAGGTTTTTGCCAGGTGGAACATGGCATTACCAGCAGTTTCTAATTCAGGATACTCCTTGATAATCTTTTCGAATCGGTGGGCAGCAGCAAGATAGGATTCACGGTTGAAGTAGAAATTCCCAACCATCAAGTGCCGTTGTGCTAACTGTTCTTTGCAAATCAGAATGGTCTGCTTCGCTTCCGTTTCATAGCGGCTTGCCGGAAATTCCTGAAGAAGTTTCTCGAAACTCTTAATCGAATTCTCCAAGGGCTCCGGGTCACGATCGACTGTCCGGTATTGTTTAAAATGGCTGACCCCAATTTTATATTGGGCATAAGGGGCTAATATGTGATTTCGGTGAAGGTCAAGAAAATGTTTGTATTCCACGATGGATTCCGCATAGGATTCCTTGTCAAAAAAAGATTCGGCACGTTTCATGATTACGTTCGGATCGTAACTCATTTCTACCGAATCACCGACGAATATTTGTTCGTTCGTTGAGGAAAATTCTTTATTCGATGTGGTATCGGTGTGCTCCGGAGGTTTTGGTGTTGAGGAGCAACCGGCGATTATGAGCAGAACAGTGAGGAAGTGAAGCAACAGCGGTCGAAAATTGAAAGGAAATTTCACAGGCAAGTCACTCCAGGCAGTGTTGTGATCATATGATTGCGGTGAAAGTCGGTATAGAGGCATGAAACAGCTCATATCTATACAAGATTCGGACCAATGAAAGAAAGTCTTTAATGTTGCGCCTGGGTTAATTTTTTCATTACAAACTGTCTCCCTTTTACAACAAAATTTGGTAAATATGAAAAAATTGCCACAGTCAATGTATTGTCAATTCAACGGATAGGCTATGAGTGTAAGATGAATGCCAACCTTTCTCGAATCGTGGGAACCGGCTCTTTTCTTCCTGGTCGTTTGGTAGATAATCAGGAGGTGGCGAATCTTTTAGGAATTGAGCCATCGTATATTTTCGGAGTGTCCGGTATCCGGACCAGGTTCTGGGCCGATTCCGAGGAGGAATGCTCATTTTTGGCGGAACAGGCCACGCGAAGGGCATTGGATCAGGCTGGGTTGGTCCCGGAAGATCTTGATGCTATTCTTGTTTCTTCCACTTCTCCGGAGATGATTTTTCCGTCCACGGCCTGTTTGCTTCAAGCTCGGCTGGGTATCAGGGGCATCCCGGCATTTGATCTTTCAGCCTCCTGCACGGGGTTTCTCTATGGCCTTTCCATGGCTGATTGTTTTATTCGTGCCGGGCAATTTCGAAGATGTCTCGTTGTGGCTTCGGAAATCAAATCTCGGGCCTTGGATATTAAGGATCTCAGTACAACCATTTTATTTGGTGATGGGGCCGGTGCGGCTATTGTCGAGAGATCGTCAAATTCCGACATGGGCGTCGTCAGCATTCGACTTCATGCCGATGGGGCATATCATGATCTGGTCAAAATTGCCGGAGGCGGTTCCCGTCAGCCTTTGTCTCAAGGTGTTCTTGATTCCAGCCTGCATACCTTGCGAATACGGGGTTCTCGGGTGTTTCGCACCGCAATCAGGCGCCTGGGCCAAGCAGTGAGCGACCATTTGGAGAATGAGAAATGGGAGGTGTCGCAGCTCGATCAAGTCATTTTCCATCAAGCGAATGGACGTATGCTTACCCAGTTTTGTGATAATATCGGGATCCCTCCTGAGCGGTGCCTTACGATGATCGAGCACGTCGGAAATACCTCCTCCGCTTCCTTGCCGATGGCGTTAGATTATGCGAATCGAACTCAGAAGTTAAAGACGGGCGATCGGGTCATGCTGGGAGCCTTTGGAGGAGGGCTTACCTGGGGTACAGCTTTGATTCGGTGGGAGTAAGATCGCCGTCTGCACGTTGTGTCGCCTTGTGTCCGAGAATCCGGGCTGGGCATTGTGTTGACGATCTCTTGTAATTTGGCCTATCGTGCGCAAAGGCATGAGTGGAATAGAATTTTGAGATAAATAAATATTTAGTAAGGAGGGTGAGTTGAAAATCTTCCTGGCCAATCCGAGAGGGTTTTGTGCGGGAGTGGATCGAGCGATTGAAATCGTCGATTTGTCCTTAAAGACTTATGGTGCACCAATTTATGTTCGGCATGAAATAGTTCATAGCCGTCATGTGGTCGAGTCCCTTCGTGGAAAGGGCGCTATTTTTGTGGAAGAACTGAATGAGGTTCCGGATGGCGCCATTGTCATTTTCAGTGCACATGGTGTGGCAAAAGAGGTGTGGGAAGAATCCAGGCGACGAAATTTAAAAGTGATCGATGCCACATGTCCACTGGTCATCAAGGTCCATAACGAAGTGAACCGAGATTATTCCAATGAATATGAGTTGATCTTGATTGGTCACGCGGGACACCCCGAGGTCGTGGGAACTCTAGGACAGGTGCCTGATAAATTTCATTTAGTTTCCTCTGTTGAGGACGTGGACTCCTTAGAAGTGGAAAATCCTCTTCACCTGTCATATGTCACTCAAACCACGTTGAGCGTGGATGAGTGTCGGGATATTGTTGCTGCCCTGCATCGTCGATTTCCGGGTATTAAGGGGCCACATCAGGAAGATATTTGTTATGCCACGCAAAACCGGCAAAATGCTGTCAAAGAGCTGTCCCGTTTTGTGGATGTCATTCTGGTAATCGGGTCTCCCAATAGCTCCAATTCCAACCGATTGAGAGAATTGGGCGAACGTTGTGGAATCCCTTCATACCTCATTGATTCTTATCAGGATATTCAGACTCAGTGGCTGGAAGGTGTGAACGCCATCGGTATTGCGGCAGGGGCTTCGGCTCCAGAAGTGTTGGTGGCACAGGTCATTAAGTTTTTGAAAGAGCATGGAGCCACATCGGTAGAGGAGTTGACGGTGGTGGAAGAGAATGTTGAATTTCTTCTCCCCAAAGAATTGCTGATGGCCAAAGTTCCGCGATAAGTTTCCCTGGATTTCCGCTTTCTTGGAGGAGCGCGAGCGTATCTTTCCTGAATTTATCCTTCCCAATAATTTTCTCCCACTAACTTGAAGCCGTTAAATCTGTTTGATTGGGGAATCCACCTCGTTTAGAGCATGTCCCGTGAAAGGCTTCTTGTGTTGTCCTGTTGACAGGAGCCGTAGTTTTGGCAATATGTCAAGATATTGAATAGTTTGATAGACAGACCTACAGCATTTTGTGGAAAGTTTTGATTTTTTTTTCTTCTTATGGTACTGATCTGAGCCAAATTATTGCCCGGTCATTCACTCCATTCTGAGAGGGAATATGTATCTTCGCACTCTAATCGTCAGTGGGTTTAAATCCTTTGCTGAGGCAAAAATAGATTTCCCGAACGGGATCACTGCGGTTGTCGGTCCCAATGGGACAGGGAAAAGTAATATCGTGGATGCCATTTTGTGGGCAATGGGTGAGCAAAGCGTGAAGAGTTTGCGAAGCGAGCGCATGGAAGACGTTATTTTCAATGGGACTGAGCAACGCAAACCCATGGGAATGGTCGAGGCTTCGCTCATCTTTTCCGAGGTGACGTCCCGTGAGTTGGAGCCTGTCTCTGCCATCCTGGAAGGGCTTGATCAGCCCACGGATGTGATGATCACCCGGCGGCTCTACCGCGAGGGAGACAGTGAATATTATTTTAATAAGATTCCCTGCCGTCTCAAGGATATTCGAGGATTTCTCTGGAATGCCCGAGCGGGAGCCAGAGGACAGTCCGTGATTGAACAGGGCAATATTGAACAGTTACTGAGTGCCTCCCCACAGGAACGACGTGAATTTATTGAGGGCACGGCAGGTATTATTCGATATAAAAAACAAAAGGCTGAGGCGTTACGGAAATTACAAAGTACGGAAAATAATCTTTTGCGGGTTCGGGATATTCTTGGAGAAGTCCGTGGTCAGCTTCGGACGCTCAATCGTCAGGCGAAACAAGCAGAGGAGTATCAGGCCTTTCTTCGTGAAGCTCGCGAGCTTGAGGTGCAGTTATTGACTCATGACTTTCGCCGGTTTTATCAAGACCAGTGTCAGTTTGAAAATGAGTTACACGAATCTGAAAGCCAAGAACTATCCTGTTTGGCTGAAGAGGCTCGACTTGTGGCCGAACACCAAACCGTCCAGCTAGAGCTGACATCTGCTAGTGAAACTCTCAAGGAAGCGCAGGATCGGTTTCGAGAGATTGAGCAACAACTGTCCCATGCGTTTACGGCGATTCAGATTGAACGCAGCCGGCTTGACCAATATGAACAGCAACATGAACAGGTCATGGAGGAGCGAGCACGGTTGAATGGAGAGGGCCAGGAGGCCACGGGTTCGTTGGAAGCCTTGAGAGAGCGGCTGGCCCAAATTCGATGCGAGATGGAGATTCTTTCCGTCACTGTAGAAGAAGGAGAAGGTGGCATAGCCGATCTGGCCGTTCGCCGTCGAGAAACTGCGGAGAAGGTCGACAAGGGGCGGGAAACCATTCTGGCCTTGGCTGTTGAAAAGACGAATCAGGAAAACCGCTTGCGAAGCATTGCTGAAGGACAGAATTCGATGGCCAGACGGATCGAACGTCTGGCAGTGGAATATACTCAATCGCAGAACGATCAAACCACCCTTCAAGCTGAAAGCGAAGCCCTTCGACAGGAATGCTCATCGCTCGAAAATGAGCTTGACGCACTCCGGAGCAATCAGGACCGATTAGAGGTCAACCTGCAAAGTCAGCGAGAAACCAGGGAAGAGCTTGATGAAAAAATTCTCGACCTCCAAACCCAAGCCGCTGGCGCTGAATCTGAATTACGTGCCATTCAAAGTGTTTTTCGGGAAGAAATAGGGTATGGCCATCATGGTGAGGGTGATGAAGCCTCCATTCGCGTTGCGTGTTCGTCTATTCAAGAGGCGTTGGCCGAACGGATGGAAGTGCCTGAGGATGTTGAGAAAGCCATAGAAGCTGTTCTTGGTGAGCGGCTGCAGGCATGGATTGTCCAATCGTCCCAAGAGGCAGAAATGTCCATTGCACAATTCAAACAACATGAATGGGGAAGAGGCAGCTTTATTCCCTTGAATATTCCGCGACAGGGTCCTAAGGGCCCAGCCGATTGGTGGAATGTCGTTCAGCATGATACGGAAGTGCGGGGGTTGGCTGTGGATTTTGTTCAGGCTCCGGCCGAGTTGAAGCCTGTGCTCGAAGCCTTGCTGGGCAATACGGTCATTGTCAGGTCATTGTCTGGAGCGTTAAATCTCATGACCGAACATTCCTGGTTCCAGGGGAATGGTCCGCTTTTAGTGGCTTTGGGCGGAGAACTTGTGTCTCCTTCCGGGATCATCAGTGGCGGGTCTGGTGGAGAAGCTGGGGGATTATTACGTCGGCGGCGAGAAATTCTCACATTGGAAGAAAAGTTGAACACGCTTACCGTGGGGTTGGAGGAAGCCAAAGCGAAACGGAAGTCGCTTCTACAGGAAATAGAGGACGTGTCGCGACAATTTGAAGCCGCCACTTTGTCCATTCGTGAAATGGAATTTCACATGTTGACCATTCAGAGAGAGGCTTCTTCCAAAGAGAAGGCTCTTCCCGATCTCGTTCGTCGGCTAGAGGCACTTCAGCAGGATCGATTGGCGGAAGAAGAGGAATGGGGTCAGCTACAAGTTGAAGAAGTAGAGGTTCAGACCCGGCTTGAGCATCTCAATCAGACACGTGCCCATGAAGATGAGGCCCTTTGTCAACTGTTGGATGCTCTTAATACATTAGACCAAGAGCGACAGGACATGTTGCAAAGCCTCAATGACACACGAATGAATTTTCAGGCTTTGAAGTCCCAATGGGATTATGAGCAGGCTAATGTTGAACGAATTGAACGGGAAGAAGAGCATCGGAATACCCGAATTCGACAAATTGATGGACAATTGGAGCATCTCTTTCTGCAAAGTCGAAAGAGTCAGGAAGAACGACTCACAAATGAGAGTTTGGTTGAAGAATTAGACATCCAGAAAGAAGCCATTGGCGGAACATTATTGGAGCTTCAGAACCGTCATGACGGATGTATGGAGGAAGTGAAACGGTTGGATGGTCTGATTGGTAAAGCTCGTGAAACATTGAGCCACATCTTTAAGTCCCGTGTTCCGATTGAGGGACGTTTAGCGGAAGTCCGGGCGAAGTTTCATGCTGTGGAAGAAACGCTGACCATGACATACGAAATTTCGACTGATGACCTTAAAAATCCTCAAGATGCCGAACAGATTTCTGAGGGTCTTGCTGGGAGTGAACAGGCTTCTGAGGAGAAAACCGGCCAGTGGAGAGAGCAATTACAGAATATCAGGAAAAAATTAGAGCGTATCGGTCCAATTAATTTGGCTGCTATTGAGGAGCACGCTCAATTAGAGGAACGCTATCAATTTTTATTAGCGCAAGAAGAAGATTTAGCAGGTTCAATCCAATCCCTTCAGGAAATTATCCAGCGACTGAATCAAACTACCAATAAGCTGTTTGCTGAGACTTTTAAAGACCTTCAAGGGAAATTTAGCGAAGTTTTTTCGGCCTTGTTCGCTGGAGGACGCGCGGAATTGATTCTTGTAGAAGATACTCAGGAGGGACAGGAATCAGAAGGGCCCAATCTAGAGCCAGGTGTGGAAATTGTCGCCCAGCCACCAGGGAAGCGCTTAAAAAATCTCAATATGCTTTCTGGAGGGGAAAAGACCATGACGGTCATGGCCCTTCTCTTTGCGAGCTTTCTCATTCGACCTTCTCCATTTTGTGTGTTGGATGAGGTGGATGCGCCATTAGATGAGACGAATGTGGTCAGGTTTGGTCAGTTTTTACGACAAATGGCGGATCGATCTCAATTTATTGTGATCACGCACAATAAACGCACCATGGAAACTGCCAACTCTCTTTTTGGTGTGACAATGGAGGATCCGGGGGTTTCGAAATTAATTGCTGTCCGGCTCCATGAATTAGAGGAGGTTGGTTGAGGATGCACAACCATGGGGCTCCATCATTGTTGATGCATTGTTGCTTGAGAGGCAAAAGGAAAAAGCCCCTTCCCTGAAAATCGGAAGGGGCTTTTTTTATAAAGCCATGTTGTTCGGGTTGGTTAATTTCGAACGCCAGCCCAAACTTTTGCTGGGTCGATTTCTTTGTCAGGATTCAGCTGTTTGGCCTTATCCAGTAGTGTATCAGTTGTTTCAGGGATTTCTGGATCAGGTATACAGCAATCGTCGACAGGGCAGACAGCTGCACATTGAGGCTCATCAAAATGCCCGACGCACTCCGTGCAGCGCTCATAGGTAATCACGTACACCGTGTCCCCATCACCCTGACCTTCACCGACCTTATTGCCCTTCTCCTCTGCGGCACTGCGTGTCTCAAAAATTGCCTCGTTGGGACATTCCGGGAGACAGGCACCACAATTAATGCACTCTTCTGTGATTAGCAACGACATAATTCCTCCTTCGGGGACAGATAAACCGTCAAGTCAATTGTAGGAAGCCAGTACCTACGATTCTTATTGAATTTTACCTTGGCATGAGGGCTGGCACAGTATCAACTCTTTGGCGATTTTAACGGTGTAAATTTATTTGCGTCAACCGGACAGAAGACCTATCAGATAAGCCATTCGGACCTGCGGTTCAATGAGGGACATTTAAAACTTTCTCTAAAGAAATAGTTGGAGCCGATAACCACTCAAATCATGGTTGCATATGTATTTGCTGGAAGATTGTAACTTGGTCTGATCTTGACGAACCTATGGACGATTGTTATAGGCAACGATGCCTCCTTAATAACTTATGAAGAGGTCACTCCACATTTGTAGGAGTCAGGTTTGAGTAGGGAAACCCGGAGGCCAGACCATGGCCCTGCAGCCCTGCATCGAGAAATGCGCACGCTTGGTCTGCTCCGGCATTATGTCCGAACCTGCTCTGCTGAGTATCCGGGACTATCAAGCTAGTGACGCTTCTTCTTGCGCTCAGCTGCTTTACGAATTCGTGCACCGTGGCACCCAAGGGTCCTACGACGTGCAGCAATGGCGCGCGTGGGCGCCAATACGCTAAACGCCATGTTCGCTTTGCAGAATGTCCTCGTGACATAAGCCACGGCTGGCATTGCGGGCTTCATGAGCTATGAACTGCTGAGCACTCTTGACTTCGCATATGTGCAGGCCGATTGTCTTGGGCAAAGGGTCGCGCCGGGGCTTCTATGATTACCTCATGTCCTGATCCACGAAGAGCGTAGACGGAGCACCCTATTGAGGCGAGTAAATTTGCGCGATGCATCTTTGAGCGGGGGCTTGATCAGTACTGCGGTGCCACGACTGTAAGAAAAACGGCGTACAGCTGCACAACCACGTCTTGCGGCTGGATGCCTTCTAAGATCTAGGGGGGAAAGATTTTGTACGTGTGGATGCACTCTTGATAGGCTCATCTCAGAGTAATATCGATATAGGGTTTGTCTTGCCTGATATTCCGATTGGTGTTAAACGCCTTCCGTATTTTTCTCACATGCCTTTCCATGAAAAACGCTAACTCGGGGTCCACAGTGTTTTCTGCCTATGCTGCCCTCACGACTGCTGCTGTGGTCTGGGGTGGGTCGGTAGTTGCACAAAAAGTCGCTTTAGGTCCATTCTCGCCGGTAGAAACGTCTGTTTTCAGAGGATTAGGAGCCCTACTGATCCTTATTCCGCTTTGGCTCTGGAAGGAAGGGGTCGTTTCTTTTTCACGAAGAGATTGGCGAAATTTTTTTCTCCTAGGAATCGGGGTCCTTGGTAATCATTTATTCGTTCTCTTTGGCCTGCAATTTATTGGGGCAGGGGCGGCCGGCATCATTATAGGTTCCAGCCCGGCTATAACTGCATTCTTGTCATCCCTAATACTTAAGGATATTCCCCTGCGTGTAATTTGGCTTGGTTGTCTTGTCTCATTTTTAGGAGTATTGAGTATTTCCGGGCGCGGAGCGGTAGAGGGATTGGGTTCCAATCCTTTACTCGGAGGGGGGCTGGTGGTGTGTGCGTTAGTCAGTTGGGCCTTATATACGATTGGCTGTCGAAAAACCATGGAACGGTTTTCTCCGCTGACTGTGACGTGGACGACTCTTCTCCTTTCTTTGCTCTTTGAAATCCCGTTGTTAAGCATAAATCACAAATTCCTGGTTACAGGAGTAGAGTCGGTTCCGGTATCTGGTTGGCTGGCACTTTTTTACGTTATGGTGTTTGCCACGGCATTGGGTCAACAGGCCTGGTTGCTTGGCGTGAAGGGAGTCGGTCCTTCGAGAGCAGGAATTTTTGGGAATCTTATTCCGGTTTCTGCGTTGTGTTTTTCAGTAATGATTTTGGGAGAACCGGTTGGCATGAGAGAAATAAGTGGGATAGGATTAATTCTGATTGGGGTCTGGTTGGTTGATCGACAATCCTGTGCCGCGTTAGTGAAGGTTACATGATCAGGGAATAGGCGAAAATACAGAAAGAGAGCGCACAATGCTAAAGGAACGGATTGAGGAAGTTACGCAGATGAATGAGTTGTTTTACCGTGGGTTTGAACAGCTGGATGTTGCGCTGATGGATTCTATTTGGGCTCATCAAGAGTATGTAACCTGCATTCATCCAGGGTGGAGTATTCGGGTCGGGTGGCCGGCGGTCCGGGATTCCTGGGTGGTCATTTTCAATAATACGTTTTCAATGAAATTTGAACTGACGGAAGTACAGGTTCAAGTTGCCGCGGATGTTGCCTGGGTGATTTGTACGGAAAACATTACCAGTCGGGTGGGAGAAAACGAACAGAATAGCCAGGTGGTATCCACCAATTTATTCGAGCGGATCGGAGACGAGTGGAAGATTATTCATCACCATGGATCACCGCTTATGGAATAGGGTTTGATCGTCCCTTGGGTACTGGTTAGGTGTGGGGTATTCCTCCTGTTGCTAATAAGAGGACAGCTCTCCTCATTTTTAGAGTCGCAATGGAGGTGTGAGGGGAAAGATGACTCAGCGCGTGTGAAGCGCAAAAGAGTGCTGATTAAGCGGTAGAGGTACTGAATGTGGTTTTGGCCCATTCTTCAACAATCACGTCTCGTTCTTCCATATTCAATGCGCAGTATTTTTTAAACATACCCAGTCCGCCTTTTTTTCTGCGCCACGCGACGAATTGTAAAAAGTGTTCCTTGCATAACGATTGGGTTCCTGCAGGGGCGTAGACGGGTTCGGTACATCCCCCAATCAGGCATGTTTCAGCGTTCATAAGCTGGTTCTCCTTATACGGTTCCTCCGGCAACATTTTTCATTCGAAGTATGCCCAACTGCGAGCTGAGAAGGCAAACAATTCATGCCATGATAAAAAATATTTTTACGTGGATGCCATAAAGAGAAGGGGTTGGCTCCCTTGCTTTCTCTGTCAAATGGCGGGTATCGTAGGCACCCTGTTAGGGCAAACCAATTCGACATAAGTTAATGTAACCCTGTCATGGAAGAAAGGAGCGTGTTCTGTGTTGACTGCTACAGAGGTATTTGAACAAACGAGAGAAATGGCTTTGCGCGCTACGAGTCCTGAAGAGCGGGCTCTTCAAATTGATTATCCGGCTCTGAGCACGAAGATTGAACAGGCGTTGGCAGGTCGGAAGGTTAACCTTCTGTATGTCAATGAATTTTTGCCGGAAGGCTATGAAGATCAAGGGCGTTTTAACGTCATAGTTATGACGTCGGGCAACGTTCTTTTCGATATGGTTATCGGGGACTCGTACTTTCGATATGACGTTTTTTCTTGCTGTGATTTGGATAAAATTCAATTGATTGATGGGACTTGGGATAATAAGGAAAAGCGCACTGAAGAATCATTTCTTAGTCTACGGTTGATGCATGGCGATGAGGCACATATTCTACTTGCGCTTAACGACGCGCAACGTCCGGCGGTATTGTCTTTTGCGGAAAAAGTTTCCCATGGCCGACACCCGGAAAAAGCCTGACCTCTTTCAGAGCGCGGAAGAATTCTTCTGGAATCTCGGAGCGGATTAAGGGGCGGTAAACGGTAAGGCGCAGACAGAGGCTGGGACGCGTTGATCTCTAATCTCGATTTCCAGTTTTGTCTCGGGTTGGGTGAAATCTCGTAATGGGAATCCAAGGGCAATCGGTTTCTTGACAAGAGGGGAGTGGGTGGAGCTGGACACCCATCCCACTTCCCGAGTTCCACTAAAAATTTTTGCCCCAGGTTCAGGTGGTTGTGTCGTTTCCCCTTCAAGAACCAAGCCGACTATTCGGCGTTTCACCGATCCGTACGTATCCATTCTGGCGACAACTTCCTGTCCTGGATAACACCCTTTCGATAAACTAAAGGCAATTCCTTCAAGGTTTGCTTCCGGCGGAACGATTTTTTCATTTAAGTCTGGTCCAAGGCGAGCCAATCCCCCCTCAATCCTGGATGTCTCGAGTGCCTCCCTTCCGACTGGAATCAGGCCTAGCTCCTTGCCCGCCTTCAAGAGATGAGACCAAAGCGAGGGAAGGGCTTCGACCGGTATAAACAATTCGTAGTCTTGTCCCCCTGATTCTTCCGTGCGAGCAACAAATCCTTGTGTATCACCTGAAATGAAGGTGATAGTGTCTAAGATCCGGAGCGATCCCACTTCCAAATCCAAGGCTTGTTTAAGAACCTCCGGACCTTTCGGCCCAGTAACAAGGAGAATTCCCCAACTCTCCAAGCCATTGTGAAGTTTGGCTTTTGTCCCAAAGAGTAGGAATTTTCGAAGTGCTTGATAGGTGAGATCCCCTACTTCTCCAACATCCTCAATGATCAGGGATTCGGCTTGCCGAAACACCCGAAAATAGGAGAGTATTTTCCCTTTATGGTTCATAAAGGCAGAGTACCGGCCCTGCCCGGATGTGAGGGGAAGGATATCATTGCTGATGAGACTTTGGAGCCAGGTGACTCGGTCATCTCCCGTGACCATGATTTTTCCGCGTAAGGAGAGGTCGGCGAGCCCAGCTCGCCGATGAATGGACTCATACTCTAAGAGAGCATTACCGTAATGTAATGGGACTTCCCACTCGCCACAAGGGTGAAACGCGGCTCCTAAGGCTTCATGCTGCTTATGAAGGGGGAGCGACTTCATGATGCGGGTGTCGCCGTGATTTCCTCAAACAGGGCGAGTGTCCGCGCAGAAAACTCATTCCGCGAGACAATTTTTTGAATTCCAAGGTCTTTGGCCAGTTTCCATGTTTGAACCTCTTCATGATTGGCAAAGGCCAGAATTGGCAATGAGTTTGCTTGAGGAAGGGTTCGTAGAGATTTCACAATATCGAAGGCATTAAGACGGTCATCGTTCATGTTAATAATGATGCCCATTGGTTGGCTGGCAAGTGCTTTTGTTTGCCAGTCATCTCCGGTGCGGAGGCGTTCCAGTTTGTAGCCTTGGGGTAAAAAGGCATCGCGTATTTTGGTGTAGAAGAAGATATCACTAACGGCCACAAGAATCGTTTTGGTGTCTGCCATTTGGTAAGGCCTTTACTTTGTGTTAGTTCATGAGAGTCAGAATGCGCATGAGCGCTTGTTTGGCTGTCTTGTATTGGGGGTTTAGAGCCAGTGACTTTTTGTAGGAATCCACGGCTTGGTCCCATTCACCTTGTCGTTCGTACACCCGGCCGAGATTCATATGAGGAAAAGAGGGGTTTTCATATCGTTTGGCTTTCATCGCTTTTTCAAGCCAGGGAATGGCCTCTTCCAGCTGGTTGAGCTCAATAAGATACGCACCGATATCGTTATAGGGATTTCCGAATTCAGGGTCCTGGCGAATAGCCTGATGGCATTCCTCAATAGCTTCCTGCAATTGTCCCATAAAACTATAGGCCCATCCAAGGAATGTGTGTGCTTCGGCGGTCGGAAAGAGGTCGATGGATTGTTTGTAGAGATCCACTGCATCTTCCAGTTGTCCCTTCATTTGGAGCTCATAGGCCTGCTGGAAAAGGTTCCAAGCCGCCACCTTATCCTCTTCGTTGCCCTCCCCCTGATCGAGAAAATCTTGAATGTCCATGGGAAATTGTGTTGTGCACAGTCCTTTTTGTGTATTTTCATGAAATGAGGCGGTTACTCGCCTTTGAGCTTATGTTGTACTAATTCAGCGGCACGTCGGCCGGAAAGCAACATCGAACCAAACGCCGGTCCCATGCGTGGACTGCCATCAACTGCAGCAACGGCCAGACCGGCAACAAAGCAGTATGGATAGATTTCACGGGTATTTTCTACCACTAATGCCTCAGATCGCGCTACCCACATGGCCCCGTTTCCAGGAACTTTCTGAAATAAATTACGTTGATGGAGGAGATTAACTACTACGGCATCATGACCGGTAGCATCAACCACAATTTGACTCTCAAGGGCAATGGGATCTACGTGAATGGTATCATGCCCGGCCATTTCCACAGTGGAATTATTGACAACCACACCTTCGATTCGATGATCTTGCCGAAGAATGAGATCGACGACTTTGGTGAGATTCATAATCTTCACGCCAGCTTCATAGGCGGCGGAAATGAGCCGGCTGGTCACATGGGGGGGATCAACCATAGTCATGCCCGGGCAGTCTTTAATCGGTTTGAAGGGTATCCCCAATTCTTCAAGAATCCGATCAGCCGGTTCGCAAATCGTGGCCTTATTCATGAGAAACCCACCAGACCAAAAACCGCCGCCAAGAGCCAGTGATTGTTCGATGAGCAAAGTCCGGAAGCCGATCGCGGCGAGATCGCGGGCACAAAGGAGTCCTGAGGGACCTCCACCGACAATAATGACATCGCTTTCAATCAGTGAATCGAATTCTTTGTAATGCTCTCGGGCAATGTGGCGGGTAATGTCCCGTTCTCGCAAAGGAGCGATGTTAATAGGATTCATAGGGGAGCTCCAGGTAATATTTCGGTTTTATCCAACATAATGGCTAATCATGTGTTGGTCTTTTTCTCTGTCAGAATTTCTGCCGGCCTCCTGCAGGTTCTGTCATGAATTCTTCCCGCTTTATCGATATAAGTCTCCACCGGTTTTTCGGAACTCTTCTGATTTTTCCTGCATGCCTTGTTTCAGGGCGGCATCATCCGCCAATTGTTTTTCAGCAGCATACTCTCGCACGTCCTGGGTAATTTTCATAGAACAAAAATGCGGGCCACACATGGAGCAAAAGTGGGCCAGTTTTGCCCCTTGAGCGGGGAGTGTCGCATCATGGAAATCCTTCGCTGTTTCCGGGTCAAGCGATAAATTGAATTGATCCTGCCATCGAAATTCAAACCGTGCCTGCGAGAGAGCATTATCCCGGTGTTGAGCGCCAGGGTGGCCTTTCGCCAAATCTGCGGCATGTGCCGCTATTTTGTACGCCATAACTCCGGCTTTCACATCTTCCTTGTCAGGAAGTCCTAGGTGTTCTTTGGGGGTGACGTAGCACAGCATCGCGCACCCGTACCAGCCGATCATGGCTGCGCCGATCGCGGAGGTGATGTGGTCGTAGCCTGGAGCAATATCGGTGGTGAGCGGACCAAGGGTATAGAATGGGGCTTCGTCACAGGCAGCCAATTGCTTGTCCATGTTTTCTTTGATGAGTTGCATGGGAACATGTCCCGGGCCCTCAATCATGACTTGGACGTCATGTTTCCAGGCAATTTTCGTGAGTTCACCCAGCGTGTCCAGTTCGGCAAATTGAGCCGCATCATTGGCGTCCGCTAGTGAACCCGGTCGCAACCCGTCTCCCAGGCTAAATGATACATCATAACTTTTCATGATCTCGCAAATTTCTTCAAAATGCGTATAGGCAAAGTTTTCCTGATGGTGAGCCAAACACCATTTGGCATGGATGGATCCGCCGCGGGAGACGATGCCGGTCATGCGGGAGGCCGTCAGTGGGACATAGGCCAGGCGAACACCGGCATGAATGGTGAAGTAATCCACGCCTTGCTCGGCCTGTTCCACGAGAGTATCTCGAAAGATGTCCCAGGTTAGTTCCTCAGGTTTCCCACCCACTTTTTCTAAGGCTTGGTATATGGGGACAGTTCCGATGGGCACGGGAGAATTTCGGATGATCCATTCACGGGTTTCGTGAATGTTTTTCCCTGTGGAGAGGTCCATGACCGTGTCTCCACCCCATCGGATGGACCAAATCAATTTTTCAACTTCTTCTTCAATAGAGGACGTAACGGCAGAATTTCCAATGTTGGCATTGATTTTTACTAAAAAATTTCGCCCGATGATCATAGGCTCAATTTCTGGATGATTGATATTGGCAGGAATTATGGCCCGCCCTCGAGCCACTTCATCACGAACAAACTCCGGTGTAATGTAGGTGGGAGTGGACGCGCCCCAATTCTGTCCAGGATGTTGAGTTACCCCGAACGCCTGTCCTGTCCCGTGTTGGGCGTCTAAGTGTTCCTCCCGTGCTTGGTTCTCCCGAATAGCAATAAATTCCATTTCCGGTGTGATGATACCCTTCCGGGCATAATGCAATTGCGTAACATTCCGACCTGTTTTTGCGCGAAGTGGTGGGCGTTGCAAAT